>NZ_CAWPAV010000164.1:0-10134 GCF_963885725.1 Proteus sp. G4380 | reverse complement strand
ATTGAAAATAAAGGTGTTTTTAAAATAAATTGTTATTTTAGCTTAAAACACATTAAATTTATTAATATAGTAAAGAATAAGGCCGTGAAAAAGTTAATCTTGAAGAGATCATTCTGAGACTAAAAAATAATGTTTAAAGTAGGTTTTCTATTTCATTTATTAACAAATCAACCAAAATAAAAAAACCAATTCGTGACTTGGTATCATCTTTTTTCGTATCATGATTATCCGCGAAACAAAATAGCGTATGCGTCGCATAACTGGTTAACTCATTGGTATTAAAGGCTGTCATACTGATAATGTTTGCCTCTTTTAACTGCACAATTTTTGCCGTTTCAATGATCTTTTTAGTTCCCCCTGAAAGAGAGATAAAAATAACCGTGTCATCTTCATTCACTAAACGTGTAAACGAATCTGATAAGTTATAATCATTAATAAAAAAGCAATGCAGGCCCAGTGCAAACAATAAGTGTTCAAGATAATAACCGACTGCTTTACTTGTTCCCCTTGCCACAATAAAAATATTACGAGAATGGCGTAGTGTTTTAGCACACTCTTTAATTTGCTCTTCATTGATGAGGGTAAAGCTTTTATTAATATTCTTCTCTAGTTGTTTTTTATAAGATGAGTGATCACTCTTTTCTATTTTATTACGCGAAAGAATATAATTATTAATTTGAAACTTTAGCTCTTTAAAGCCACTAAAACCTAA
Source organism: Proteus sp. G4380 (assembly GCF_963885725.1). NCBI lineage: Bacteria > Pseudomonadati > Pseudomonadota > Gammaproteobacteria > Enterobacterales > Morganellaceae > Proteus > Proteus sp. G4380. The sequence goes on along the minus strand of NZ_CAWPAV010000164.1, from coordinate 9,422 downwards.
CTTCTGCGATAAATTAATAATTACCGTTTTTGATACAAAGGTTTTAGCGACTAAATCATTAATATTTAAATAGGGGATATCGGCGATATTATCGGTAAGATACTTTAATACTTTCTTTTCACTGACAGTTAAATTGTCATAATTTTTTAAAAAATCCAGCATATCTCACCTAATCAATTAATAATCATGATAAAACAATCAGTTAAGCATATTACACTCTACTGCATAATATGCTTAATCACAAAGGTGATCCATTGTGCTATTGAGTTAAAAACAGAAGCACATTATCTCAATTAAGCCTTAATCACTTTGACTGTTGCATCAATATCGACTTCATCATCAGTAAAGGTTAATACTTTGCCGTGATAAGTAATGATATCAATTTTTTTCAAAGTACGCGTTTGATCTGCTGCCGACTCAGATTTAGGCTTAATACTGTTCATTAGCATACCAACCGATAATATTGTATTTTCTTTATCAATATGCGTTTTAACGGGTACTTGTTCGCTATAAACACGATAAGACTTAATTGACGTTAACTTAACGCGCTCTCCGGCAATAAAGATATATTTACTGTCTGGGATCACTTTTACTGCATAGGCTGATAACCCTTTCATATTGGTCGTGGGTTCAAACGTGACTATTGCATCTTTTTTAATAAGATCAGGGTTGGCAACCTTAATCACATGAAAATAGCGATTATCCCCATTTTCATCTTTGATAAATCCAAAACCTTTATCTTCAAACCATTTTGTGATTGTTCCATTCATTGCCATTACCGCCTACATGATCATTATTACTCAATTTTCTCTATGCAGTATAAAGCACAATCTGCATTCAGACTATGCCTTTGCCTATTAGTGTTTAAATTGAGTCACTAAGCATATTGTGGTTTGAGTCGCCAATCGGCTGAAATTTAGCTATGATCAGTGCACTTTTGTGATCAGGATAATTTGATGTCGACGATTATTGATACCTTTATTGCCCCCATTTGCCATGACAAGATTGAGTATCTTTATCAAGATGAACATCTACTGGTAATAAACAAACCATCAGGTTTACTAAGCCTTTCAGGTAAAAACCCGCAAAATATCGATTCTGTTCATTATCGCTTAGTACCATTGTTTCCCGAGTGCACCTTAGTTCATCGTTTAGACTTTGGCACATCGGGGGGGATGGTTATTGCCCTGAATAAAGCGATTAACCGTGCACTTTGTCAACAATTTAGCCAGCGCACCGTCACTAAAGCTTATGACGCTCTATTATGTGGCCATTTGCAACATGATAGTGGTGTTATAGAAGCGCCTATCGCGAAAGATCCACAACACTTTCCACGTATGTCGATTAGCACCACACAAGGCAAAGCTGCGCGCTCTTACTATCAAGTTATCGAACGGTTTTATCAGACTCTTGCTGATGGCACCCGATTACCTTTAACGCGCGTGCGACTCACGCCGGAAACAGGCAGAACGCATCAATTGCGTATCCATTGCCAATATATAGGGCACCCTATTTTAGGGTGTGATTTGTATGGTGGCCTATTATTATCAGGAACAGAGCATACCCCACGGCTAATGTTGCATGCCTGTGAGTTACATTTTATTCACCCTATTAGTGAGCAACCGATGGATATTTATCTACCTTCGCCGTTTTAATATCAAGCCACCCTTAAAATCACCACATTAAATCGTCTGGCACTTTAAAATCAGCATAAGGATCATCTTCGTCTTGTTCTGCTTGGCTTAATGTGTTGTTTAATAAGATACAATCTGCATCTCTTTGCATGATTTTATCTGCCACACTCGCAGGAATAATGGCATATTCACTGTTTCCGGCACTATCAATCACTAAACGTGCAATAGCTAAACGACCATTAATTAATTGAGATTGTGTTACTTTATCCACCTCAAGCGTTTTAATCACATTATTATCGGTAAATTTAAAATCAATATCGCCCTTGGCAGGGGTAATTCTATTCATCTCAATAAGTTGTTTAACTTGCGCTTTATACTCTTTTAATAAGGTTGCTTGTTTTTGCTGTTCACTGAGTTGTTTATCACGCTCAAGCTGTAAACGTTTCTTTTCTTCTACAGCCTCTTTCGCTTCTCTGGCCTGAACACGCGATTTTTTCGCCGTTCTTTGTACTTTAGCCATTTTCTTATTTGTCACTAATCCCGCTTTTAGCATCTGCTCTTGTAAGGTAAGTTTTGCCATTTTTATGCCTAATTTTGCTCAATAATGCCCGAAATTATACCTGTAATTTTTAAGACTGCATCTCGTTACAACAACGCAAATTATCATAATAACACTCATCACCATATCGATGTTATTTGCTGAGTAAGCGTTGTGTTAATCACATTGGCTCCCTTAATGCATTAGGGTATATTGAGAAGTAACCAAAAAACTTTCTCTATCATTTATAACAGGCAAAATAAACCATGGCTGTGATCCCCAAAAACTATGCAAAACTAGAAAGCGGTTACCGCGAAAAGGCGCTAAAACTCTACCCTTGGGTTTGTGGACGTTGTGCTCGTGAATTTGTCTATTCAAATCTGCGTGAATTAACCGTTCATCATATTGATCACGACCACACCAATAATCCCGAAGATGGCAGTAACTGGGAGTTACTGTGTCTGTATTGTCATGATCATGAGCACTCAAAATACACAGAAGCAGAAGAGTACGGCTCTACCGTTGTTGCAGGGGAAGATGCCCAAGATGATGTTGGGCAAGCAACCTATAACCCCTTTGCTGATTTAAAAGCAATGCTGAATAAGAAAAAGTGATCTAATCGTTATCGCGACTGAGAAATAAATCAGATAGTGCAGTGTGTTAATCTATTATAGAACGTTAATACACTGCCAATAATTCATATCCCCGCCACTCAATATATTAGTAAAACTATTATTTTTATCTTATCGATAACTGACTATCGCGCTATCAGAAATGTTGAAATTGTTTAAATTTATATATTGGTATTATCAAGTCAATCTAGAGGTAACAACGCCGATGCGTTTTATCGATTGAGGAGGAGATAGCTAAGAAAAGAGCTTCACTTAATGCAAAATCATAAATAGAAATTTATTCCTGTTATATAGCTAATATCATACCCACAATCATTCTTATAGGTGACTCGGACACTGGCCATGATCATCATGGCCAATACACTTTAAAGTCATATCATTACTCACAATTCCCTATAGAGTAATATTTATCAAAGATAACAATATACTTGCGACTTTTTTGACTTATGCGCAGATCTTTAATTTGTTGATTGGGTAATAAATAAAATACATAAGGCTCTGAGTCATCATCACCATCACAATTTTGATGTAACAAAACCCTAAAATAAGTATTGCCTGTATTTTTTAATATTCCTTGGTTAATATTTAAATCATATTTGAAATCTGGATCTTTAGGTCTAACAACAAAATAGGTTTCTAAACTTACTGTGGGGTAGAACAGTGGTTGTTTTTTTTGCCCTTCATCATTTCTTATATCAAGTGGCGTTTCACTAATAATAATTTTATAATAACGTTCTTTCTCATCCGCCTCTCCTCGATAGAAAATTTTAAAAAATTCCTGCTCCCCGGGTAATAGAATTTTTTTAAGGGGAGTAAAAAGAATTTCTCCATTCTGAATAGGTGTGCCCTGCTCTTGATAACCCGGCCTATCAATTTGGTAAACACTAAATGTATATAAATTGGTTTTTTTAGTATCATTAATATAGGGCTTAGAAAAGAAGGGTTCCCCCGACTCCATAGAGGAAATATCTGCACTAATATAAAGTGCATATGCATGGTGATAAAAGAAGACTAACAACATCCCGCAAAGTATCTTAAACCAAGATATTAGTTTCATATTAAAATTTCAGTATTCGTTATAATAGAAAGTGACTTAAATAAAAAACCAGTACGTTCTTATCAGTCGCCATAACATAAAAATAATCAACTTTAGTTAATATCAGGCCCAGTCCATATAGCCTTAACTGTTACCGTTCCACTGGCTGAGACTGTTCCTAGCCAATCAATACCATCCAAAGTGAAAAATGAGTTAGCATCATTCATTGGAAAAGATAAATCTAGGTTCGTTCTATAAAAAGAGCCTAAGTCTTCATCAGGTCTGTCCCATGGTGTTTCTGTCCATAACGCATTTTTTAATGAAATTTCATGACTATCACAACTCGCTCTATATTTTGCATCCGTGCCATCACTATTTTTAAATGAGAGATAAGCCGGAAAAGGCACATTAAGTCGGTTATCACTGGAGGAGAATAAACAATAGGATTGCCCTTTTAATGTTGTTTGTGGTCCTTCTACAGATGCAGTAATAGAGTCTGCTTGTCTAGGGCCACTGGTGGTAACAATATAATTAAACTCAATGGGTGGCTCTTCATTACCCACTTTTCCCGTTTTAGATTGATGAGGGTTAAAATCAGTAGGAATAATGCTTATGCCATAATCTCTCGGCTTCAGAATAAGTGTATTTGAGGGGGTGAACTCATAATACCCAGATTGAGGCACGGCTGTATTGGTAAATGAAAAGGTAAAAAAGTCTTGGCTATTTTTAAAATCGACATTACTAGAGACGAGTCTTTTTAAAAAGGTATTAGATAAAAAGATAGAAACATTTTTATTATTAACTTTAAAATAATAATTAGCGGGATATGTTGTATTATAATTATACCAGTTATTACTGCCATCATCAGGGCCAATTTTTATTGTATTTGCCGCTGGCGTAAAAGGGATCAGTGTATTATTAATTTTTAAATTAAGCCTAATATTGGTAAATATATCCCCAGTAGTTTCATGATCAATCACCTGACAAATAATACCATTTTGGTTTGATACAATACCCACTCGGCAAAACTGAGAGCCTAAGCCAATCGTGGGATTACCGTTACTATCAATAAATATTTCTTGTAAAGCACCTGTTGAAGTTAACGTGATATGCCCTGACTTAGTGATATTGAATTCATGTGATGCAAGCATTCTGCCACCAACATTTTGGCAAGATCCGCCTTTGCTTGGATCATAGTCTGTTTTTGTCATACAGGCTCTATAACTATATGTCTCTATAGTGCCTACAGGCAATTGGCGAAAATACAGGTATGCCGAATCACTAAATATCCCCCGAGCATAAGCCGATTCACCGTTAGTATTAGTCTGAACTATTTTATAAGCCCCGTCTTTACCTATATATTGCGCAGGCCAATAGCCACTATCATCTGTACAATAACGCCTCATACATCGATTACCCACAAATGGCTTATCTATTTGAGAATTTTCTAGCCAAATATCGACATATTGATTGGCCTGAATGGATGTATTGGTATACCCCATATAACCTAAACTGAGCTGTGAAGATTTTGAATAACGCGTATATTTATTGGCACCCGAAAAACGCGGATCGGTTGTTCTTGGGGTAATAAAATATTCATTATCTACATTATTCTCAATAAAAACGTAACTATTAGTTACCGTAGCGGCTTGACTGGTTGTAGACAGCGATAAATTTAAAAGACAAGGTGCTACGAGTAAAAAAAATATTTTGCTATTCATAATAAAGTTCTCGTTATCTTTTTACGAAACTAGACTGAGGTTGACAAGTTACCTCTCCAACCCACATTGCTCCTTGTGCCCCTTTAAGATCTAAGTCTGCTTCACAGATTGTTTGCTGATCTTCTTGTAGTAACGAGATCACCGGATAACGGACATCTACATCCATTGAAAACTCACCATTTTGATCTGTTTTAGTTCGACCAATATGGTTTCGAATTGAAGCATATTTTAAAAGTTCACCATTAGGGGATTTCAGACGTCCGAAAACCGTGACTAATTGCCTCACTTCCGGTTGATAAAAGGCAATATTTCCTGGATACAATGTGACGGATTTATTTCGGCCAGAAATAATGTCAAAGCTGTCTTTCGATTTGCCATCATTCATTAATTGGATGTCATAATCTGAATAAGGAGATAATGGAATAAAGGTATTTTTTCCACTAATCGGGTAATTTTGCCCATTAACTTTAGCGAGCATACTGCCACTACCTTTAATATCTGAATTGATAATAATGCCAGATTTACCTTGTTGACCACTGGGTGTGATCATCCCTTCACTATAAGCTATAGAGCCACGAGAAGTTAAATTACCATTAAGTCGTTTATTATCAGGGCGATTAATGGTCACCGTACCAGAGTTATACTTCGTATCATAAGAAGCGTAACCTAGTGTTGAGAAGTCAGATTCACCATTATCTTTATCATGTACTAACTTAGAAACAGAAACGCCCGCATTAGTGATCACGGAGTTTTCAAAATTCTTATTCACATAAATATTGGCTTTTACATTGCCATTGGTTGAAGAGATCCCAGTACTTAACCACGTTGAAAGAGGTAAAGAGAAATCAAGATTAATAAATTTTTCATTAGTGCTATTTTGATTATCATAATGATAACGCTGAACCCCAGCTCTTAATCCTACCGTGCCATAACGTCCCGAAAATAATGTATTTGCATATTCATAATTAATAGAATCACTACCAACTCGCTTATCTTTGGTATTGCTGATAGTAAATGAACCCGTTCTATCCATTATCTTATCGAAATTAATAGTTCCTCCATAAGAGTAACTGTCTGCCTCATATAGCGGTAAATCACCTCTTACGATAGTTTTCTCTTTAGATGCCCATAATGAACCATAGCCTTCTGGGATATTAATAGAAAGCGTACTAATATTACGGTGACTACCATGATTCTCTAACATTCCTTGCCAAGCAATAGAAAGATAGTTATTTACCGCTACACTGATATTCGTCTCCTGTACAATAAATTTATCAAATCCATAGTTAGACATTTGAAAACGAATACCGGATAACAGAGGAAAGTTATAAGCAAAAGAGCCACCGATTAAATAACTTTTTTCAGGAGTTTGGTTATAAGAGCTACCCTCTTTGATATAATGACGTTTATCAAAATCAATATAGCCACCATAAATTTCCCAATTTAATTGGTCAAAATTACCGTTAGCGGTGCCAAAAGACTTATTAATGGTTTGATGTTGTGTTGTCACTACCTTGCCATCAATAACGGTTTCAATCGTTACTTCATAAATACCATAAGGCAACATGCTGGTATCAACTTCAAAATTACCCATCGGGAAATTTTGAATATTTAATAATTTACCTTGCCGATAAATACGAACTTCACCTGGACTATTTAAAAAAGCATAAATCGGAGTTAATGATTGCTGTTTATTCACCACCCTACTTGATGAATTATTCCCGATTGATGCTGCATAAATTTTACTGCTGCTCAATACTGTTAAGCTGGCTAAGGACTGTAAATTCCAAGTACTCATTAACCCGATAGCAAAACGCAATCCATTAAAATCACGTTCATACATTGCTCTATAGAGTTCAATATTGGAATTGGATTTACCTATACTGTAGGCAGATGCATTAATATTAAAATGGTGTTCAGCTTTAGCTAATAACGTGTCTAAATTAAAGTAGCTACTGGATGAATCTTGGGCGTTTTTAACACGACTTTGAAAGACGCCCAAATCATAGTTGGCCACAGCAGAAAATGAATTAACAGATGAATTTCCTAATATGGATTGTCTAGCATGTTCTTTGGGTGCAAAAGCTGACTTATCAACATCTAATGATAAATTAAATGAAGAGACATTTAATTGAAGAGCAGCATTACTATCAATAGTTATACTATTATTTTCATTAAAGATAGCATTTTTTTTATTTTCAATTTTATCAACTAATAACTGATTTAGTGTTGCGCCTTGATTATTTTCGATTAATTGAATACTTGATAGTTTTATTTTATCATTATCGATAACAATAATCGCATCTGCAATTTTCTTTTCACTTTGGTTTTGTTTATTTGCATCATTAAGTCGTAAGAAAACGGGCACCGACATACCTTCCTCTAAAGCATTAACAAATGCCGGAGGAATAATATATCCGCCCACTTTAATTCTTTTTATTTCATTAGCATTAATCGTATTCGAAAAAATAATACCTAATATTGATAAAGTGATAATACTCTTACGCATGATTTAGCCCATTCTTTATTTTTTATTTGACAACAATGAACTCTCCTTTGTGCCAAATGCCTACGCTAGATTTTTTATTTGTGAGATCGACAAGTTGTAATTTAACGGCTAAATGTGGCATAAGGTAATAACGCTCTCGACACATCCCCTCCACACCATATTGTTGTTTTTCTGCTAGACAAGGGCCTGAAGCCACAACACGAAATGAACTATTACCGATATTAGAAACTTTATTATCATGATACTGATAATTAAAATTCTCAATTCTGGGTGCAACCACTAAAATTGTACTAATAGTTGCAGATGTTGTTGCTGTCGCTGATTTTGAGCTTTGTGTTATACCATTTTCAGCAATAGGATCATCTTTCCAATTTAATCGATAATAACGCTCTTTATCATCCTTAGGCCCTTGATAAATGATTTTAAATACATCACTTGCATGACCGGGAAGAATCAGATTAGCCGGTGTTGATAAAATTTCATTGGGATCAGTAACCGGAATAATTTTCCCATTTTCAAGTGGTGAGTCTAATTTTTCTATTGTCAAATTGACTAATCTTGCCGTATTTACTGTATTTTCAATTTCTTTGGCAAGACTACTTTCATCAGAAGATATTATCTCTGTTATATTACCTACATTTACTGCAAAACTATTTTTTAATGGAAACCATAATAATAAAAAAAGGATTAATTTTATCTTATTCATAATAGTCAGTTTCTAAAAATAAATAACGATAAAGATATTACTTCCCTATAGTATCTTTATCGTAATATCAATTAGCCAATAAAGGAGAATTAAGGTTCTGGATTAGGTTTAACGGTAGAAAAGTCACCATCCCAAGTGGCAGTAAATTGCACTTTTACATCACCATCCCAGACACCATCAGCCAGTGATTTAAAATCGGCTGTTGCTCCTGCTGCTTGTGCACTGGCAATTACAAAAGTGAATTCACCACGATCTGTAGCGCGCTCAGAGCCATTGTAAATACCATCAGCAGCTAAATTATCTAAACCTGAGGTTAACCCTTTTGATGTATCAATTAACACAACATCAGTTGTTTTAGAAAGGTCTTCCCCATTCCATTTAACACCAACTGTTAATGTTGAATCATCAGTTGTTCTTGCTAACGTATTAGCAATCAGTTTTGATGATAATTTAAAATCGGTTGCGCCAGATTGGCCTTGAATAGCAATATCAAATGCACCATTTTGTTGGTTAAATGATTTTTGGCCTTCAGCATAATTAAAAGTCAGACTTTTTAATGGAGTGACAACTAACATACTGGTTGTATCTTTAATTGCAGTTGCTTGCCAAGTCGCGGTTGCTTGTGCAACACGAGTATCTGCATTAG
>NZ_CAWPAV010000163.1:0-4997 GCF_963885725.1 Proteus sp. G4380 | reverse complement strand
ATTTTTTTATATTATTTTTATCAATTCTCGTCATAAACCTTTTTTCTTATGCAAAATTCGACTTTAGTATTCAATGACAATAAAAGGCTTCTATATGGCGGTCTGTTTCCCTCATCAAAAATAGTAAATAGACGTAAACTTTTCGCCAATTCTTCCGATAACGCTGTGTAGGGATTATTTTACGAACACAGAAAGGAGACCAGTATGGCTGGTATTAGTGCACTAGGAATAGGCGCCAAGATGCCACTTGGCGAGACATTAATGCAATTAGAGGCTGCGGAAAATAAGCGCCTTGAACCTTTAGACAAACAGATGAAAAGCTACGATGCACAAATTACTGCATATGGAAAAATTCGTAGCCAATTAGATAAATTACAGAAAGCATCTGAAGAATTAAAAAAATTCGATAAAATCGTCGCCACCAAAGTTGATGATGAGTTTGATGCTTTTAAAGTAACCACTGATGGTAAAGCAAGCATTGGTAATTATACGGTCTCGGTAACAGAGCTTGCCCATGCTCAAACACTGAAATCAAAAGCCGTCAGTGATATCAAAGATCCTATTGGTGAAACATTAGGTGAAGGCAAAACACGGACTTTAGTGATCACCCAAAAAGGTGAAAAAGAGCCTTTAAAAATAGAGTTAACAGACAGTCAAACTTCTATTATTGAATTACGTGATGCTATCAATAAAAAAGAAGGCAACGTTTCTGCCACTATTGTAAAAGCCCAAGATGGCGTTAACCATTTAGTTCTGACTTCTCGTAAAGAAGGTACAGATTCTCAAATGGAAATCACTGTTGAAGGTGATAGTAAGCTTAACGATTTTATTAGCTACTCCACTAAAACAAACAGTGGTGCAATGACAGAGATCGTTAAGGCAAATAATGCAAAGTTAACGATTAATGGGATTGAAATTGAACGTCAAACTAATGAAATTAAAGATGCGCCTGAAGGGATCACGTTAAATCTTAAGAAAAAAACCAATGATAATAAAGATGGCGTAGATAAACCTGAAATTATTACGGTTGCGCGTGATATTGAGCCAATGAAAAAGGCCATAAAAGCCTGGACAGACGCTTATAATGAATTAAATAAAACCTATAAAGATTTCACCAAGTACACCCAAGTTGAAAAAGGTGAAGATGCCTCTAAAGACAATGGTGTGTTATTAGGTGATACCACTAGCCGGATGATTATGTCTGAGCTAAAAAGCTTTATCACTCGTTCTCAATCTTCATCTGAGATTGATACCCTTAATAAAATGGGCATTAAATTTAAAGTTGATGGCACATTAGAAGTTGATGATAAAAAACTCGATAAAGCATTAAAAGAAAAACCCGCTAACGTCAAAGAGTTTTTTATGGGGGATGGTAAAGAAACAGGTTTTGGTACTCAAACCTATAATTACCTGAAAAAAACACTGCAATCAAACGACGGCACCCTTGATATTGCCACTGATGGTGTTAAAAAACGTAAAAAATCGTTAGATAACCAAATTAAAAATACCAAACGTACTATTGAAGCGACGATGGAACGTTATAAAAAACAGTTTCAATTATTAGATAAAATGGTCAACTCCATGACTAACTCAAGTGCATCAATTGAACGTTTATTACGTTAATTTTTAAGTAGGATATTAGGATATTATGTATCAACAATCAGCCAGTAAAATGTATGCTCAAATTGATGTTGAAAGTGAGATTTTAAATGCTTCACCTTACCAGCTGATCCAAATCCTATTTAATGGGGCGCTAAGCGCCCTTCGCCGTGCATTAATATTAATGGAACAAGGAAATATCGCCGGTAAAGGAGAAAATATTTCTAAAGCCATTAACATTATTGGCAACGGCTTAAAACAGGGGCTGGATAAAGAAAAAGGGGAGGAGCTTGCTGAAAATTTAGCATTACTTTACGACTATATGATCACTCAACTACTCGATGCCAATTTAAAAAATAATCCAGAAAAAATTCATGAAGTCATCAAGTTATTAACTGAAATTTCTGATGCTTGGCAACAAATTGGCACACAGATTAATTCTTATTAAAAAGCGTGGACAGCAAATATGGATATAATGGCAGCTTACGAGCAGGTTTTGAAATTAAGTGAGCAAATGTTAACGCTTGCCAAAAATCAGCAGTGGGATCAGCTGATAGAAATGGAAATGGATTATTTAAAAAGTGTAGAAATTATCACTAAGATGATAAAACCCACTGAGGGTGAGCTGATAATACAACAGCAGCTCACCAATATGTTAAAGAAAATACTCGAAAATGAAAATGAGACGCGAAATTTATTACGAGCAAGATTAGATAAGCTCGCTGTTTTAATAAGACAGACTGAACAAGAGCAGAGGGTACAAAATAGCTATGGTCAGTTTTCAGAGCATAGTTATTATCCTGATCTCAATCTAAAATAACTTTCCTCTGCGCCAAAAGCGGTTTTATTAGCTAATGGCGTCTTTATTTACCGTGTTATTTCTTGTTATACGATATTATTTGTTATCGGTAACGTTGTGACAATTAAACGATATGATATAAAAATAACATAATAAAAACTCAATTTATTACACTATATCATTAGACTATCGCTATCATCATCTGCTCTTCCCCATCTATTTGTTCTTCATTTACTGATATCATCACCGATAAATAAAAATCGCCTACACATGGCAGGCGATAAACTTACTGTTTCACATAGATAATAATTGCTTTATTTAATCACATCGTAGAGTTGAGGATCTGCAAAATAGTCTGCGGTTAATGCCATCGAAGGCTCATATTGTGCCCCATATATATCAGAGAATGCTTTCCCCTCTTTACCTAATGAAACTTTACGTTCATCATCACCGCTACTTTCATATATGGAATAAGTTTTACGGCGCATAGCAATATATTTATCCGCATCATTTTTAATATCAGTATGATGCTCAAATATCTCCTTATCAGTTAATTCTAGCTTGTTCGCTAATTGACATCCCCAACGTGTTAAACATCTTTCTGCAAAATGTCGCACAATTAACCCCGGTGAAAATAGTGCATTTTTACCTTCACTACCATCAATCGCGGCATTGCCTACTAAGGTCGCATGGCGTCCAGAAAGCGGGAAAATATGCATTTTCGTCTCAGCAGTCACTGTTGGAATAACGCAAGCAAATCCTTTTGAGCGTTCATCAATGGCATAAAATCCGACATATTCCTTAACATTGCTACCTAGTGTCACCTTTTCTGGTTGGAAATTAAGTGGCCCTGGAACTGGGTCAATAGCAAAAATATTGACTGGAATATCTTTTAATAGGGGATCTTTTAACATGGCATTGGCAAGCATATGACAGGTGATGCCACCACGGCTCCAACCCATTAAATTCACTTGGGTGGGAATGATGCCATCTTTGCGAAAGGTACGAATAATTTGTTGCTGAAGTTGTTGTTGAGTGACATAGCGGTCACCATAATTATATTTACGCCATAAAAAAGAGCCGGTCACTTCAACATCTTCAATGGGAATACCCGCTTTTTTCAGTTGATTATATTGTTGTTCTGTTAACTTTTCACGTTGCCAGTCAAAGTTGCCTTTCATTAAGCACAGTGCATGTTCAACATTTTCTTCCCATCCACTGCCAAATAAAGAGCCTTTTATATCTGAATAATTAGGGCTTTCAACCCATAAATCATCTTCTTGCAAATTACCGCTACCTGGGCCATCTACAATAAACCACTGAGCAAATTCGCGATCTAGATTATTATGCGCCAAGGTGGAAACAAGCTCACCTTGCCAATAAACAGGATTATTATGATTATTATTATCAAAAGATGAAGCGCCGGTACCACATAAATAAACGGTTAATACTGTCATAATTAAAAATTCCTTGTATGTTTTACTAAAAAATCAAAATATGATCTCTATTTCCTTGTATCGAGCTATTCCTTAGCTCAAGTAAACTTTAACGACGACACTTTTTTTATTCAAATATAAAAAAGTCATTATCACAGTTCAGATCACATAATTAATAACTATTTAAGTTAAGTCGTATATTAATTGCTGTATAGCCATCTTAATTAAACTAATGCTATTCATTATCTGATTTTTTAGCGAAAAAATTATTTTGATTATAAAAATAATATCGAATATTTCACGAAGTTAAGAGACTAAATCTTAATAGATTTATGATTTATTGTGATAGTGAATTGGGATAGTGAAGAGAGTGGTTAAAAATAAATCATTAACGAAGTGTTTATTTTTCTTCTTACCGTTGAAGTTGAGATAAAAACAAAAAAATCTCGCTAATGATCTTAACGAGATTTTTATCAATTGATACGCTTATAAACGATTAAATGCCACAACTCTCACCGCAGGAATATCAGCTTGAGCCCCTTGTGCAACTTCCTGACATGCTTTTTCTAACGCAATATGGGGTGTGATCCCACTCTCAGTTTCTACTATTTTATGCCCGGCGTAGGTATCACCATTTCTGGAACGCACTTTATACGCAATAAACCAATATTCCATATCATCACCGTTTACGTTATTAATCATAAAATTACCATAACGGTTTATGACTGACGTTAATGTGATAATAATCAATAATTTTCAGTTTTTTCGTATCAGGTTGATAAAAATGATAACAGCGTACAGATTTAGCGATTAGCGTCCATTTCAGTTTGTATCATCTTCTTAATTTTTATGGCTTTTTCAAAATGATCTAATTTATGCGTCAATATCCACCAAGTTGCCGCTTCCATTAATAATTCAGGATCATCATTTTTATTAGCAAAAAAAGCATAAAAAGAGAGGCCTACCCCTTCTCCCTTTTGCGCTATTTTTGTATCACATACTTGGATGATTTTTTGCTGCAACATTCTGCGCATCGTTTGTGTCACTCAGTGCGTTGTTAGTTAGTACAGCTTACATAGGAAATGTTGTCTTGTGAATACGAAAATGACGGAAAGGATTTTATTAAAAATGAGTGTTTTAAAGTTGATTAATTTAATTATATT
>NZ_CAWPAV010000162.1:0-26206 GCF_963885725.1 Proteus sp. G4380 | reverse complement strand
TTATTGTTTTCTCGCCCCTATCTGCTCTTATTTATTCCTTTAATGTAAATAGTTATTTATTTTAGAAAATCTATTATTAATTTATTTTTTAGTGAATTATTTTTCAAATACCCCAAGTTATCGATATTTTCTCTGCCTTCTTGATAAAAACCCCTTGATTATGGATATAATTTACATAATTACCATCATGATCACAATTTGTTACATTCACGTATCAAATTAATCAACCCAGTTCACAATTTCGTAACCTTCCTTTACCTATAAAAGTTGTCATGTTGTATACAAGTTGATGTGAAATATTCACCTGCGTTTTTATGTACAGGAACAACATCATGAGAATAAGAAAAACAAAGCTTGCCATCGGTATTGTTGCTGTTATTGCTGTTGTATCACTAGCAATGATCGGCAAAAAAGAGAATGCCAATAAGCAATTTCTCTCTGTAGCAACGGCCTCAACAGGAGGAACTTATTACCCGATGGGAGTCGGTTTAGCCAATGTTTGGAGCACCCACCTCAAGGATAGAGGAATACAAGTCACAGGGCAGTCCTCTGCTGGCTCAATTGAAAATATCTATTTAATGCAACAAAACGAAGCTCAGCTTTCTATTCTACAAAGTCTATTAGCTGTGGAAGCTTACGAAGGTGTACGTAATTTTGAAGGCAAACCAGAAAAAAATCTACGTTCTATATCAATGCTTTGGCCAAATGTAGAGCACTTTGTCTTAATGAATGACAAAGTAAAAACAGGAACATTGGATGATATTCGTGCCACCAGCTTCTCTGTCGGGCCACAAGCCAGTGGCACTGAACAATCGACCATTATCATTCTTAAAGGTGTGAATTTAACTAAAAAAGAGATCACTCCTGAATATCTTGGTTATGGAGATACCGTTTCAGCAATGCGTGATGGACGCCTTGATGGGGGAGCATTACCTGCCGGTGTTCCCGCCTCTGCGGTTACCGATATGTATGCCAGTGGTGTTAATGCCAAATTACTTGAAGTGACTGATAAGCAACTTGATGATATTAATCATATTGCTAACTCTTGGTTTCGCTTTGAAATACCAGCAAATACCTACCCTCGCCAAGCAGAAAAAGTAAACACCATTGCACAACCTAATATCTTAATGACAACCACAAGTATTGATGACCAGTTAGTTTATGAATTGACTAAAACCATGTTTGAAAACTTACCAGAAGTTCATCAAGTACATAGTGCTGCAAAATACATCACCACCGAAAATGCGTTAAAAGGTGTTTCTGTGCCATTACACCTTGGAGCTTATCGTTATTACAAAGAAATTGGATTAGATATCCCTGACTATTTAATTCCACCTGAAGCTCAAACGCAAACTAATAATAAATAACAGGAGTGAGTTATGACTAATAATGACCACCTAACTCCGGTAGAGCCACCAGCATTAGATAAAGAAGCTAGCTCAGGCACTCGTCACCTTACCGGTATCTATTTAAAAATCACCACCACGCTGGCGATATTCATTTCGTTGTATGCTATTTACTCTAATGCCTTATCCAACACCCAAGAGTTTTATCGTAATACTATTTTTCTTAGTGGTATTTTGATCCTTGGTTTTATTTTATTTCCATTCTCTAAACGATTTTCTACCGCGAAATTTAATGGCTGGGATTATCTTTTTATCGCTTTAACATTAATCAGCTATGGCTATTTTTTCTTTAACTATGTTGATCTCCATGTGGTAAGAAAAAGTATTCCCAACACAATGGATTATGCGATGGCAATTCTTGGCATTATTGTTCTTTTTGAAGCAGCAAGAAGAACAACGGGCTATTTTATTCCTAGCCTAGCCACATTCGCCATTATCTATGCCCTATTTGGCCAATATTTTATGGGTATTTTTGGTCATGCAGGATTTTCTGTAGAGAGACTGTTATATCGTTTATTTATGACCAGTGAAGGTATTTTTGGTATTACACTCTCTACTGCCTCTACCGCTATCGTGGTATTTATTTTATTCGGTTCGTTTTTAAGTGTTAGTGGTGCCACAGCACTATTTAATGATTTAGCGCTAGCTATGGCGGGACGTCGCCGTGGGGGGCCTGCTCAAGTTGCCGTCATTTCATCAGCATTAACAGGTTCATTAAGTGGTAGCGCGGTCGCCAACGTAGCCACTACGGGAACCTTTACCATTCCATTAATGAAAAACATTGGCTTAACATCACGTTTTGCGGGTGCCGTTGAAGCTACTGCATCTACAGGTGGAATGATCATGCCACCAATTATGGGTGCGGCAGCTTTTATTATGGCGGGCTTTTTGGGAATTTCTTATACCACGATTGTTATTGCCGCGATTATTCCTGCGTTGCTCTATTACGCGGCCTTGATCATGGCAATTGATATTGAAGCGAAAAAACAAGGTTTAAAAGGACTTAGCAAAGAGAATATTCCACAAGTTAAAGCGGTATTAAAAGCACGCGGTTTATTACTATTACCTTTAATTATTGTAATTGGCACGCTATTAATGGGTAAAACCCCTATTTATGCGGGTTTTCTTGGTATCTTAACCATTATTGTTGCCAGCTGGCTAACACCTGATAAAACGGTACGAATGACATTAACTAAAGTGGCTGATGCTTTAGCAGAAGCGGCTCGTGGCTCGGTACAAGTGACTATCGCTTGCGCTGCCATTGGTGTAATTATTTGTGTTGTTACCATGACCGGTATCGGTGCGACCTTAGCATTTAATATTGTCTCTATGACTGACAATACATTATGGATGATCTTACTGGTTGTGATGTTAGTCTGTATTGTATTAAGTATGGGCTTACCATCAACTGCTCTATATATCGTGGTTGCCGTTACAGTGTCACCTATTTTAATTAAAGCCGGTGTGATGCCTTTAGCGGCTCATTTCTTTGTCTTCTGGTTTGGCGCGTTATCCAATATTACTCCTCCGGTCGCCCTAGCAAGCTATACGGCAGCAAGTATTGCGAGAGCCGATCCGATGCAAACTTCATGGGATGCGGTACGTTTAGCACTCCCTGGTTTTATTATTCCTTTTATTTTGGTTTATAACCCTGCATTACTGATGCAAGGTGATAATTTAAGTGTTATCTCTATCGGGTTAATGGTCATTAGTGCATTAGTGGGAATTTATGCACTAAGTATTGCCACTGCGAATTTTTGGATAATCAAAACAACATGGTTTGAACGTATCGCCTTTGCAGCTGCCGCTATTTTAATGATTAAGCCCGGACTATATACCGATTTATTAGGTATGGCGTTGATCTTACTTACTGGCGCTTTCCATCTGTTGCGCTCTAAAAAACAGTTGGTCAATGTAGGGCAAGTATCTGGAGAAAACTAGATGATAAAAAAGATCTCACGCCAAAAAGCGTCGCAACAAATTCTTGATCAAATTAAGCAAAATATTTATGACGGGACCTATCCTATTGGTGAAAAACTACCGTCTGAAAATGTACTCGCTGACGCCTTTGGCGTTAGCAGAGTTCCCATCAGAGAAGCATTAGGGGTATTAGAAGCGAGTGGCATTATTACGTCACGCCAAGGAGGCGGTAGACGCGTTATTGACCACTCTATCTTGAGTAAATACGAACCTATTGTGATGGAAATTGCTTGTCCTCAAGAAATTGAATCACTGCTTGAAATGCGTGAGGTCATTGAACATGAAGCGGCAGCCATTGCCGCTTTACGTCGAACACCAGAAGAATTGCTGACGATAGAGCAAGCACATCAGGCCTTTATCTTAGCCACGCAGAAAAACAACAACATTGGTCATCAAGAAGATTATCAATTTCATCGTGCCATTATGGTTGCTTCACATAATCCTTTTTTCGTGCGCATCCTCGATAACTTACATGAGCTTTATCTTGGCGTATTGATGTATTCCTTAAGCCAAAATAAAGGACGTATTGCCGAAACTGAGCGTGTTATTGCAGAGCATGAAGCTATTGTTGAAGCAATAAGACAACAAGATAGTGATGAAACTAGCCACAAAATGCGTCTTCATTTAGCCAATGTACGTGGAAAGTTAAAGCGTTTACAACAAGAAAAAAATTAACTCTTATACTGGATTATATGGGTAGTATTATGACTTATGACGTAATTATCATCGGTGCAGGATTAGTAGGATTAGGGGTTGCCAGTGCATTACAAGAAAGCCAACCTGAGCTTAAAGTACTGGTGATTGATAAGGAATCTGGCCCCGCCGTTCATCAAAGTGGCCATAACAGCAATGTTGTTCATTCGGGGATTTACTATACACTAGGAAGCTTAAAGGCAAGACTCGCTAAGCAAGGTAACATCACGACTTACAATTTTTGTAAACAGCATCATCTCTATTACGATCGTTGTGGCAAGGTGATTGTGGCAACTGATGAAAAAGAGCTACCAGCATTAGAAAATATCTATCAACGTGGAATACAAAATGGCCTTGAAGTAATTAAAATGACCGAGAGCGAGCTAAAAGCCAGGGAGCCTTATGTTAATGGTATTGCTGCTTTGCTTGTTCCTGATGCCGGTATTGTCAATTATCCGGAAATTGCCGCCAAACACGTTGAAATCATTCAAGCTCGAGGTGGAGTATTTGCCTTTAACCAAGCAGTAAATGCGATTAATGAAACGGACGAAACGGTAACAGTCACCACATCTACAACACAATTTACCGCAAAGTGGCTGATTAATTGTGCTGGATTATTTAGTGATCGGGTAGCAAAAATGGCGGGCTACGATACCGGCATGAAGATAGTTCCCTTTCGTGGTGAATATTTTATGCTCAACTCAAATAAAAATTATTTAGTTAATCATCTTATTTATCCTGTGCCGAATCCTGATTTCCCATTTTTAGGTGTCCATTTTACACGTATGTATAACGGGCATCGTGACGTAGGCCCTAATGCCGTATTAGCCTTTAAACGTGAAGGCTACAAGAAAAGTGATATTGACTTAAAAGATCTCACTGAAGTACTAACCTATAAAGGATTTTGGAAAATAGCCGGAAATTATTTAGGTGAAGGGATGGCCGAATTACGTCGTTCCTATTCACGTAAGCTGTTTGCCCAAAATGCACAAAAGCTTATTCCTGCTCTACGTGAAGCAGATATTCACCCAGGCCCGGCAGGTGTACGCGCCCAAGCTTTAACTCGCGAAGGAAAATTAGTTGATGATTTTCACTTTGTTAAAGGCAAACGTTCATTACATGTATGTAATGCCCCTTCTCCTGCCGCAACAGCATCGATTGAAATTGGTCGTGAAATTGTAAGAGAGCATTTTTTATTATAAAAAATCTTTCGTCTCACTCGCAGAGTGTCTCCCGTTGTCTGCGAGTGAGCTTATTTAGCATATCTGCTTTTATCTTCTGCTCCTGTCTACAATCCCCCCTATGCAATAACCGTTTTTTGACAGATTTATGTTAGCCTTTATATATTGATAAAAGCACCTTAAACAACCAAGTATCAATACTTATTTTAATTAGAAATATTAATCATTAAAAAAACGATTTCAACCAATAAAATTGGATTTAAAATACATCTTCATCAATGATTTAATTGATTTTTTATCAAAAAATATAACAGTCTGCAAAACAACAGCTATAACAAAATTTAGCGATTGCTAAATAATAGAGTAAATTCAATAAAATAAAATGCGCCAATTTTATAAAACTTATCACTTTCTTTTTGATAGACTATCTATCAATCATTGTTTATTACTTACTCCTATTGCTTTGATAATGATTATCAATCATAAAAAGCACTTTTTGCCTACCTATTATTTCCTCTATGCTTAAAATAGATTACAAATAACATACGTTACTATTCTATTTAATTGGGCACTATGTCCCCACCTATTGTGGGAGGTTTTTATGGCTGAAAATGTCGTTAATGATATTCTGAAATGGTTAGAAACTCAGTTACAACGTAATGAGGGTATAAAGATTGATACGATTGCAAATAAAAGTGGCTACTCGAAGTGGCATTTGCAACGTATTTTTAAAGATTTTAAAGGTTGCACATTAGGCGAATATGTACGTAAACGTCGCTTATTGGAAGCAGCAAAGTCTTTACAAGAAAAAGACATGTCCATTTTAGATATTGCTTTGATGTATGGCTTTAGTTCCCAAGCAACATTTACTCGTATCTTTAAAAAACACTTCAACACTACACCAGCTAAATTTAGAGAACATGGTGAGTTACCAGATACACGTCGTTTTATGTCATGTGAAAATAGCTAATATAGCCAGAAGTATTGACTGACAAAACAAAGCGGGAAAACATCATGTTTTCCCGCTTTGTTTATTATATCAAACCATTTTATTGTCAGTCGTTTTCTTAAATAGATAATAATCAATTAAGAAAGCGCATGAACAAGCCACTGTTGCAGCTCTTCAAGCTCTGATTGGTTATTTGGGTACTGCTCTATTAATTGTGCTAATAGTCTTTTCATCGATCCAGAAGCATAACGCTGTCCAACTAACATCTGCGATAACTTTTCTAATGGTGCGGGATCTAAACTGTCGGTATAAATTTGGCTTCTAATAATCGTACCGCGTTCAATATCAAAGTGCAGCTCAACACCACCCCATTTAAAGCGATTATCTAATAGATGTGAAAACGCAGGCGCTTGACCAAAATTCCACTCCCAACTACTTTGTTTTGCAAATGTTTCTGCAAAACCCGGTAAATCAGGTAATTTTTGTGGTGAAATAATTTCAGCTTCAACACGCTCACCATAATAGTCAAAAAAACTGTCAGTAATCGCTTGGCATAACTTTTCATGAGTTATATCGGGTTTTAATTCCACTAAATTAGTGACACGAGAGCGCACCGAAGTGATCCCTTTCGCCTGTAGTTTTTTTGGATCTGGATTTAAATAGTTAGCTAAACGAGATAAATCAGCATTAATTAATAAAGTACCATGATGAAAACCACGATCTTTTGTCTCTTTATAGGCTGAGCCAGAAATTTTTCTTTCACCATCAGCCAATGGTACGACTAAATCATTTCGTCCTGATGCCGTTGCTTGTATGCCGGCTTTCGATAACCCATCTAAAATAATTTGCGTCGAAATAGTTTTATTATATTCGGGTTTGCCTGCCATAAAGGTAAAACAGGTATTACCTAGATCATGAAATACTGCACCGCCACCACTTGAGCGACGCGCCAATTTCACACCATCTTCTTCCATTTTTCGGGTATTACACTCTTTCCATGGGTTTTGTGCTCGACCAATCACCACAGTATTATCATTACGCCATAAAAAAAGGACTCGTTGATCAGCTGGCATCTGTTTAAAAATGCACTCTTCAACCGCGAGGTTAAACCATGGATCATAAGACTCAGAAAGAAGTAGACGCAATTTGCCTGACATAAGATATCCCTATATGAAAAAAGTTAGCTATAAGATAGCATAACACTCAGTAGGTTAGCGCCTTCAATGGCACAAAATTACAATCGACGAGCCTGCCAGAAAGTTTTTTTCCAATAGGCATTATCTAATGATGAACGAATAACGCCTTTACTGGTAGAAGCATGAATAAAGGTATTGTCAGTATCATAAATACCAACATGAAGCCCGTTATCCCCTCCTCCTGTTTTGAAAAATACTAAATCACCAGGCATCAAATCACTTTTACTAATTTGTGTACCATATTTAGTTTGATCGATAGTCATTCTTGGCAGTTGTATATCAAAACGATCACTATAAGTCCTATACACAAACCCTGAGCAATCAATACCTGATGGGCTCATGCCACCATAGCGATAAGGCGTACCATACCATTGCTCTAGCTGAGATTTTAATTGCACAATGACCATAATAGGATCAGAAAGTTGCGTTTTTAACGGGGGCGCGGGTGGGAGACGCTTAGAGGGACTCGATGAGCATCCAGCTAGCAGAATAATACAGAGTAAGAAAGAATAAAAAGTAGGCTTTCTCATTGCATCCACCCAATTATTGACAATAGATTTTAAAATCTATCTGCTTTTTTACGTAAAAACAAGTGATTGAAGGTGAATACACAAGCATTGATAGTGTCAATCGCACAATAGCTCACTTTAAAGAGAAAATAACACTCTCTAAGTTAAGCTAATGCGATGTTGTTTGCTCCGTTTTTTGGCTTATTAACCAAACACCTAGCATAATAAAAATGATACCTATTGTTTTAGACCACGACAGCGTTTCTTGAAACCAAGGTAAAACTACCGCGAGAATATAAACAAAGACATAGCTAAGGCTGATGAGTGGATAAGCTTTGTTTAGGGGAATTGTACGTAAAGTCAATAACCAACAAACCATTGACAGTACGTAGCCAATCAGTCCCACGAAAACAACGCTGATAGGTATTATGTTTGCCCATAACCAATGAAGATCAAACCACTGTTTTTCTAATTGCAGATCAGGTAATTCTGACATACCTATTTTTAACAGTAGTTGTGCAACTGTGACTAATAATGCACTGGCGATGGCCCATAAGTAACCGGTTTTCATGACTGCATACTCATTAACACAATACCTAACATAATCGAGGCAATACCAACCCAATGTTTCACATTAACCGTCTCTTTATAGATAAATTGGCCTATCAAAGTGACGACAATAAAGTTAATACTCAACATCGGATAAGCAATACTAAGTGGGAGGATTTGCAGTAAACGTAACCAAAATAACATGCCAAAGCCTAGCATAGCGATGGCAGTAATAAGCCAGAAAATCGTCTTTCTGGCTTTAGTGGTTGAATTATTTTGCCAACTCACCACTGCTTGTTTCTGACAAACTTGGCCAATACAGGTTAGCAAACTAACAATAAGTAACAAAAAAAAGGCCATTACTTACGTTTCTCATAGGTCAAAATAGCCATACGACGATTCGTCACTAACTCTTCAGGTCGTGGCATCTGCGCCAGTTTCTTCGGATCTTTATAAGTGATCACCACAGAGACATTACCTTCTTTTCTGGCATTTTCTAACCATTGCTCAAAACTTTCAGGTTTTAGTAATCTATGTTGAGAATCTGGATATTCAATTCCATAGGTTAATTCCCCTGTTCTCTCATAAAGGTAGATATCGCTACGTTGCAATTCCCAAGCTAATCCAGCCCCCACACCAACGCTGTTACTGACTATATATTTGCTCGCATTGAGGGTATCGATATTTTGGCGAATAAACTCTTGCGGTAATTTACCATCAATAGAGCTATTGGGAATGGCTTGCCCAATACATAAGCTTACCCCTAAAGAGCAAGAGGCTGCCCATAGCCAATGTTTACCATTTAATGTAGAGCAGAGATAACCAATGATGCCCCATAATGAGAAAGCGACAATCGCTAATACCCATTTTGACCATTCATAAGGCATATAGATAGGTTTAGAAGAAACCAATTGAATAATTAATATCGCAACAACAGCAGCGACACCAATAAAAATATTAATATAGCCATTAATGCGCAGTGCTTTCATTTTAAATTTTCTAGCACAGTCTACACCGTATTTGGCCATTAACATCGCCAACGGTCCCATAAATGGCAACATGTAAGTAGGTAATTTACCTTTCGCGATACTAAAAAATAGGAAAGGTACTACAAACCAACATAGTAAGAAAAAGAGTTCAGGACGCTTACGGCGCTTCTTCCATGCACTAGTTAGTGCCCCTGGTAATAATCCAAGCCAAGGAATAACACCCAGTAAAATTATAGGGATGTAATACCAGAAAGGAGAACTATGCTGAGCATCATCACCAGAAAAACGCTGGATATGCTCAACCCAAAAGAAATAGTGCCAATAATCAGGCTCAGCCTTCGCCACCGCTAAAACCCATGGCAAGCTAATTAACGCCGCACTTAAAACAGCAAGCACACCATAGAGTAACATCCGAGTGAACTGTTTTTGGTAAAGGGTTACAGGGATCATCACGATAACAGGGATAGCTAATGCCAAAAAGCCTTTGGTCATAAAGGCCATACCACAAGCTAAACCTAGCGTTATCCATGCCAGTATACGCGTTTTTACCGTGGTTGCTTTCAACGCCCAAAAACAACACACCATACTTGCAGTAACCCAAAGCGCTAACATCGGATCAAGTACGCTATAAGTTCCGACGCTAAACACCAAAAACATGGATAAATAAATTAAGCTAGCCACAAAAGCGACTTGACGATTACGCCACATCATCCGTGCTAATAAATAAATAAGTAGCGCACTTAATAGGATAGAAATAACTGAACCAAAGCGTACGGCAAAATTGGTGTGGCCAAATATTAACTGGCTAATATTATTAATCCAGTAACCTGCTACTGGTTTTTCAAAATAGCGGATATCAAGCATATGGGGAACAATCCAGTTCCCGCTCACCACCATTTCACGGCTAATTTCCGCATAACGTGTTTCATCAGGTTGCCATAATAACCGGCTGTTCAATGGAAATAAGTAGGTAAGAACAAAAAAAAGAGCCAAGAGGATGGCCCCGATTTTACTCGCCCGGTTATTCAACATAGTTTTGTTAGACCTCTTGTTGGCACCCTAACCAGCCTTCTCGACCTGGAAAGTCAGATCGGACAACTTTACCCATCGGAAGCATGTCTATATCTTGTGGTAGTAGATGGCTTAATGGACAGAATTCGATGCCTTCGTTTGCAATCATTGCCAATAACTGCTCAAATTGAGCCGCTTTTGACATTCCCTCAACTTCGGTATGAATAGTATAAACAGGTATACCCTGATCTTTTTTGATTTCATCAATAATAAATTGATTAAAATCTTCGTCCTTTACCTTAGTACCGACCACTTCATCATAAGTTGGTAATGTTACTGGAATTTGCACTGTACCGATAGAACCATTTTCTAGAACTGGCCTAAATGGATGCGTTCCCCGACAATCACTATTGTAGTCAAATTGGAAAGCTTCTTTAACCATTAGAACACGTTCATCAGCACGCCACCCAGCAACCGCAGAACATTTTACAGGTTTTTCAAGTGCTTTTTCCAGTGCTTCTACACCTAAACGAACCTGTTGCATTAATTCTTCTGTTGACCAACGGCCTACTTTAGCTTGCCAACCTTGATGATCCCATGAGTGTAATCCGACTTCATGCCCCGCATCTTGGGTTTGTTTCATCAAATAGCCTAAATTTTTGGCAATTTTTTTACCCGGCCACGCCGTACCGGCTAATAGAATATCCAGTCCATATAATGAAGCGGCATTCGACCTTAGCATTTTCCACAGAAATTTCGGTTTTAAAAGGCGCCATAAATGGCGCCCCATATTATCTGGACCGACACTGAAGAAAAAGCTGGCCTGAATGTTATGCTTGTTAAAGACATCCAGCAATTGTGGAATACCTTCTTTTGTACCCCGATAAGTATCCACATCGACTCTCAAGCCAACTTTCTTCATTACTTATTACCTAACTCTTCAACTGCACCACGTAAGAAGAAGTCTAATGTCTCTTCTACCGTTTGGCGTGTTTCGATAGTTGGTTTCCAATCTAATAGACGCTCAGCATTTTTGATGCTTGGTTTGCGGTGTTCAACATCTTGATAGCCTTTACCGTAGTAACTGCTACTTTCGATTTTCTTGAAGCCAGCAAATGGAGGGAAGTGACCG
Source organism: Proteus sp. G4380 (assembly GCF_963885725.1). Taxonomy (NCBI): domain Bacteria; kingdom Pseudomonadati; phylum Pseudomonadota; class Gammaproteobacteria; order Enterobacterales; family Morganellaceae; genus Proteus; species Proteus sp. G4380. The sequence continues at coordinate 14,611 of NZ_CAWPAV010000162.1, read as the reverse complement.
CGTAACTCATGTTTTTCAAAGCAATCTAACAGCATTTCTGCTAGCTCACGAATACTTGCTTCGTTAGTTGGGTTACCGATATTGATGATCTGACCATCACATTTGTTATCACGATTTTCAATAATGCGGAATAATGCTTCAATACCATCATTAATATCAGTGAAACAACGTTTTTGCTCACCACCATCAACCAGTTTAATCGGTGAACCTTCCACTAGGTTCAAAATTAACTGAGTAATTGCACGAGAGCTACCAATACGCGCTGAATTTAAGTTATCAAGACGTGGCCCCATCCAGTTAAATGGACGGAATAAAGTGAATTTCAGCCCTTCTTTAGCACCATAAGCCCAAATAACTCGGTCTAATAACTGTTTAGAAACAGAGTAAATCCAACGTTGTTTATTAATAGGACCGACGATTAAGCGTGAATTATCTTCATCGAACTCTTTATCATCGCACATACCGTATACTTCTGATGTGGATGGGAAAATAATACGTTTATTGTATTTAACACAATAACGAACAATTTTTAAGTTCTCTTCAAAGTCTAATTCAAATACACGTAATGGATTACGGGTATATTCAATCGGTGTTGCAATCGCTACTAATGGCAAGATCACATCACATTTCTTGATGTGATATTCAATCCATTCTGTATGAATGCTGACATCACCTTCAATAAAGTGGAAACGAGGGTTACCAATAAAGCGTTCAATTGCTGATGAACCGATATCCATACCGTAGATATCATAGTTACCATCTTTTAATAAACGCTCGGTTAGGTGGTTACCAATAAAGCCATTGACACCTAAAATCAGTACACGTTGACGACGTTTCACTTGTGCTGTTGCTTTTGGTCCAACGCGTACATCTGTCACGATCCCCATTTCAGTGGCTAAACGGCTGCCTTGAACATAAAGACCATTTTCACTTTGACCTGTGATAACTTCAATTGCACCTTTCGCACATGCGATAACTAAAGGCTCAGTTGAAATAACAGTACCCGGACGTTTACCTTGGTTATCTGCCACTGGACGTGCACGCCAGATAATCATTTTGCGCTCACCTAAGAAAGTGAAAGCACCTGGGTATGGTTCAGTAACGGCGCGAACTAAATTATGAACCGTTTTAGCATCTGCATTCCAGTCAATTAAACCGTCATCAGCACAACGACGACCATAATAAGTTGCTTGGCTTTCATCTTGTGCTGTTGTTGAATAGTTACCTGAGGCGATATGCGGTAACGTATGAGCCATTAATTTCGCCGCAGCTTCTCTGACTTTTTCATGTAAAATTAATGAAGTATCAGTATCTTCAATCGTTACTTTTTCTTGTGCAACGATATCACCAGCATCTGCTTTAGCCGTCATTTTATGTAAAGTGACACCAGTTTCAGTTTCACCATTGACAATGGCCCAATTGATAGGTGCACGACCGCGATATTTAGGTAATAAAGAGCCATGTAAATTAAATGCACCTTTAGGTGCTAAATTCAGGATCTCATCGCTTAGCATATGGCGATAATAGAAAGAGAAAATGACATCTGGCTTCATCTCACGAATACGCTCAATCCATAATGGATGATTAACGTTTTCTGGAGCAAACACAGTTAATCCCATTTCTGCGCTAACACGCGCTACGGATGAGAAGAAATGATTTTCGTTAGGATCGTCAGTATGGGTAAATACAGCTTGAATATCGAAACCCGCTTTTTCAAGTGCTTTTAAACCAACACAGCCAATATCATGATAGGCAAATACTATTGCTTTCATTAGTCTTCTTCCTGATTTTTGTTGGGTTTTTTAACGCCAACCACTTTTTGGATAAAATACCGAGGACGCGCTCTTACATCATTATAAATTCGGCCTATATATTCACCTAATAGACCCATTGCAACGAACTGCGCACCGATAAACATGAATAAGATAGCAAAGAGTGTAAACACTCCGTCTGCCGCCCAAATTGCACCGAAAATAAGTCGTAGTACAATCAATAATACGGCAAGTAAAAAGCCGGCAACAGCAATCACACTACCTACGACACTTAATAAACGTAATGGTGCAGTTGTCAGACAGGTTAATAAGTCGTACATCAAATTGATGAGTTTTAAGAAACTGTATTTTGAATCACCATATTCACGCTCAGCGTGAGCAACTTCAATTTCAATCGTACGACGAGCGAAGGTATTCGCTAAAATTGGGATAAAAGTACTACGCTCATGGCATTGCAACATCGCATCAATAATATGACGACGATATGCTCTTAACATACAACCATAATCCCCCATTGAACGACCTGTTGCCTTGGTTATCATGGCATTAATCATTTTAGAGGCCGTTTTACGAAACCACGAATCTTGACGGTTACGGCGTCGAGTTCCGACAACATCATACCCCTCTTCTGCGGTTGCCACTAAACGGGGGATCTCCTCTGGTGGGTTTTGTAAATCAGCATCTAAGGTAATGACTAAATCCCCATCAGCTTGGTTAAAACCCGCCATAATAGCGGAGTGTTGACCATAGTTGCGATTTAAAATAATCGCAATAACATGGTTATCTTCAATGTTGGCAGCTTCTTCTAGCATTTTTGCTGAATTATCGCTACTTCCGTCATCAACAAGGATCAGCTCATACTCTTGTTCTAACTGTTTACAGCTTTTGATTGTTCGCTCTAAAAGCTGTGGGAGACTCTCTTCCTCGTTATAAACGGGAATAACGACTGATACTTTATTGATTTTTTCAAATGTTGACACTAGATATGCTCCGAAAGAATTTCATTGATCGCATCGACAACGCGAATAACATCTTTATTGCTCATATCAGGAAACAGCGGCAGCGAGCATAACGTTGCAGAGTTCCATTCTGATTGAGGAAGGGATAACGAAGGGTAGCGCTCACGATAATATTTTTGTGTATGCGCAGCACGGAAATGAAGCCCTGTACCAATCTCTTTTTGTTTGAGTTTTTCCATAAATGTATCACGATCGATACCACAGGCATTTTTATCAACTCTGACCATAAAGAGATGGTTAGCATGTAAGTGTGGATATTCCGGCACACTTAACATTTCCAATGGTGAATCTTGAAGTTTTTCACGATAAAGGGCAACTAACTCAGCACGTTTAGCATTCATTTCTTCTAAGCGACTTAATTGCACTACCGCGATAGCAGCATGAATATCCGAGAGATTATATTTATAACCAGGCTCAACGACTTCCGCTTGAGGTTTACGTCCTTGGACTTGACGATCAAAAGCATCAACACCCAAACCATGAAATTTTAAGCAACGGACTCGATTGGCTAATTCATCATCGTCCGTAACAACTAATCCACCTTCGGCACAAGTGACATTTTTAATGGCATGAAAAGAAAAAATAGAAGTTCCCTTCTCACCTATCCATTCATCTTTATATCGAGTACCTATCGCATGTGCTGCATCTTCAATCAGAGGAATGCCCGCCTCATCAGCAACCGCTCTGAGTGCATCAAGATCACAAGGCGCTCCGGCATAATGCACAGGGATGATTGCTTTGGTTCTTGGGGTAATCGCTTTTTTTACCGATTCAGCGCTGACCATTAATGTGTCACGATCAATATCGACCATTACTGGCTCTGCGCCTAATAATGTAATGATATTGATAGTTGATACCCAAGTTTGGGAAGGTGTAATAACTTCATCACCAGGCCCTATTCCCATTGCCATCAAAACAACATGCATACCCGCTGTTGCAGAACAAACCGCAATAGCATGTTTGCTACCAAATTTTTCACAAAAATCTTGTTCTAGCTGATGATTTTGGGGACCTGTTGTGATCCAGCCGGAGCGTAAAACGCTTTCAACTGCTTTAATCTCTTCATCCCCGATAGCAGGACGGGAGAATGGAAGAAAGTGACTCATAAAGATGTAGCCTAATTAATGAATGAATAAAAACTAATTATATACAATTTGCTGTTTCACAGCACCCGTTGTTATTAAGAAAGCCTTAAAGAAGGCTTAATAATTTCCGATGCGCAGACTCTGACTCAATAACATCACTCTATTACTTGCCAAATTACACTATTTGCTGATCTATTACATCTAATCTTAGTATTAAATGTAGTAGATAATAAATTTTCATCCAACAAAAGTGCTGAGTCACCTGAGTTGATTATTTTTCCCTCTAACATAAACCATAACTTATCTGCTTTTAGATAAGAATGATTCAAATCATGAGTACTCATAATAATACTGCCACCTTGTAGACAAAATTTATCTAGCCATTTATCCAATAAAGTAAGTTGTACAATATCTAAATTATTTGTCGGCTCATCAAGCATCATTAATTTTCCTGTTAAATCATCGCTTGACCATAATTGTATAAAAGTGGCAACAATCCGAACGCGTTGCCATTCCCCACCAGATAAATGATGAATATTTTTTGACAATAATTTATTGATTTGAAAATCGCTTAATAGTGCATTCAATTCTTGAATATCCATTTTTGATAACTGATAGGATAAAGAAAGATAATGAAACACTGGCATAAATGGCAAAGCTAACGATTGTTGTCTAACAACGCTTTGTATTCTAGAAAGTTCGGCAATTTTATAATCTCTCATTGAAGTTTCGTTTAAAAATATATTTCCAACGTATGAAACTTCACCAGCAATGGCCATTAACAACGTACTTTTACCCGCCCCATTCGCGCCAATTAAATGAATGCGTTCGCCATCATTAACTTGTTCAGTAATACCATATAGTCTTTTATTGATAGCTAATTTATATAGTTTTAATTGTGCCATATTATAAGCGCTCCATCTGTTTAGTGGCTAATAACCAAATAAAAAGAGGTGCGCCTAAGGTGGCAGTTATCACGCCAATAGGGACTTCTGCGCCATTTAACATCAGCCTTGATATTAAATCAGCGAATATCAGTAAACTCGCTCCCGTTAAAGCACAGCCCGGTAACAAGGTTTTATAATGTGTGATACCAGACAATCGTAATAAATGCGGTACAATCAACCCGACAAAACTAATTGCGCCGGCTAGAGCAACGCTAAAACCAATTAATAAACCAACGGTTAAAATAAACCAATTACGCCATATAATCACAGAAATGCCGAGTTTTTTGGCTTCAAAACTCCCCAGAGAAAGGTAATTTAAAATATCGGCTTGCCAAATAAGAAGTGTGATGATTGGAAGTAATGCCCAAAATAATATTTGGTGACGCCAGTCAATGCCACTAAAGCTCCCCATAAGCCAGTACATTAATTGTCTTAAATCTAACGCAGAGCTAAAATAGACCAGCCAAGTCATAACAGCACTTGCTAATACCCCTAATGCTACGCCTATTAATAATAATTGAGCATTAGATAGCTTTTTTATTTGTGAGAAAAACATTAATAAGCAGGTGATCCCCAAAGCCCCTAATATCGCGGCACTACTTATTAACCAGTATGCAGTTCCTAATTGGAAAACAATCAGTAACACAACACAAACACCCGCACCACTGCTTACACCTAAAAGTCCCGGCTCTGCTAACGGATTTTCAAAGATTGCCTGCATAATGGCACCAGCAATCGCTAAGCTTGCGCCAACCATCATCACAGCCAATATTCTTGGAAGCCTAATTTGCCAAATAAATAAACTAGCTTCTTCAGTGAGCCATTTATTGGGGAATAACCAAATTTCACCGGCTGAAAGTGAGATAACAATAAGAACAAATAAAACTAACACCAGCAAAGTGAGTTTTAGCTTATCACTAATTTGCTGTTTGTTTCGTAATTGATTAAGCGGATCATCATATTGATTATTCATATTGTTTAGTAAATAGCCCATAAATTACGCTATTTTTATAAATATATTGCTAATAAATGTAGGGCAACATAACACAGTCCCTTTCAATGAAGAAAATATAATTTTCTATCCTAAGGAAATAAACCTTCCAGTATGATTAATTTTAAACCAATGATTATTCCCTTCAAGCACATCTTATTTAAACAATAAAATGACTATTAGGCGCTTATCACAGATAAGCAAAAGAAAAATAGAAGGAGTAAATCGTAGAAGTAAGTCGAAAAAAAAACGGCTTTCAATAGAAAGCCGTTTTGGTGTTTAAGTATTACTCTTTTGGTGTCGCATTTTCAACCCGGCTTTTTAACTTTTGTCCCGGGCGGAAAGTTACAACACGGCGGGCTGTAATAGGAATATCTTCCCCTGTTTTCGGGTTACGACCTGGGCGCTGATTTTTATCACGTAGGTCAAAGTTTCCGAATCCAGACAGCTTCACCTGTTCTCCATTTTCCAGAGAACGACGCACTTCCTCAAAAAAGGCTTCTACAAGGTCTTTTGCATCGCGTTTGCTAACGCCAAGTTTTTCAAACAGATTTTCTGCCATTTCAGCTTTTGTAAGCGCCATAGGTCTAGTCCCTCAAGGATGCTTGGAATCGCTGTTTCAATGCTGCAACACAGGTATTGACTGTGGCAGCAATCTCATCTTCTTCCAGAGTATGCTCGATATCCTGCAAGATTAAGCTAATAGCGAGGCTCTTATAACCCTCCGCTACTCCCTTACCACAATACACGTCAAATAAGTTTATGCCAACTATTTGATTTCCGCCAACTTTCTTACATTCAGCTAAAATATCTTCTGCAGCCACATCATTTGGAACAACTACAGCGATATCTCTACGATTCGAAGGGAAACGTGAAACAGCTTTCGCTTGCGGTAAATTGCGGTTTGCGATTGCGTCCCAACGTATTTCGAATACTACCGTACGGCCGTTTAAATCAAGTTTACGTTCAAGCTCTGGGTGAACAACACCAATACAGCCAATATATTCATTTCTCAGATAAATCTCAGCACTTTGTCCCGGATGGAGCGCTGAATGATTGGCTGGTTTAAATGTAATTTCATCTAACTGGCCTGTCAATTCCAGAATTGATTCAATATTACCTTTCAAATCAAAGAAATCAACAGTTTGCTTCTCTAAAGTCCAATGTTCTTCATAACGGTTGCCCGCGATCACACCAGCTAGCATAAGTTCCTGACGTATTCCATATTCTGCTTGATTATCAGGAACAAAACGCAGACCTGCTTCAAATAACCTAACTCTAGCCTGTTGACGGTTCTGATTGTAAACCACTGTGGTTAATAATCCGGTCAACAATGACAAACGCATGGCTGACATATCGGCAGAAATTGGGTTAGGTAAGATCAACGCTTCTTCATTAGGATGTAGTAAGCTTTGGATCTTCGGATCAACAAAGCTATAAGTGATAGCTTCTTGGAACCCATTATCAACCAGCATGGTTTTTACACGTTTTAATGGCAGATCCGCTTCACGGTGGTCTGTCATAATCAGATCGGCACGTAAAGGTACATCTGGAATATTGTTATACCCGTAAATACGTGCAACTTCTTCAATTAAGTCTTCTTCAATTTCAACATCAAAACGCCATGAAGGCACAGTGGCTAACCACCCGTCATTTTCAACGGTGACGCCAAAACCTAAACGTGTTAACGAATCAACAACTTGTTCATCATCAATAACATGACCTAATAAACGGTCTAATTTTGCACGTGTTAATTTGATAGGAGCGACATGGGGTAAATAGCTGTCATTGGTGACATCAATAATTTCACCCACTTCACCACCACAAATTTCGAGTAATAATTTCGTTGCTCGCTCAATGGCCTGATATTGTAGCGCTGAATCAACACCACGCTCAAAACGATGAGATGCATCGGTATGTAAACCATAACGACGTGCACGGCCGGTGATCGCTAATGGAGAGAAGAATGCGCACTCTAAAAATACGTTTTTAGTTTCTTCATTAACACCAGAAGATTCACCACCGAAAATACCTGCCATTCCTAATGCTTGTTTTTCATCAGCAATAACCAGTACATCATCTTTTAAGGTGATTTCATTACCATCAAGTAAAGTTAGTTTTTCACCCTCTTTGCCCATACGAACAACCACAGCCCCATCGACATGGTCAAGATCAAACGCATGTAATGGTTGTCCCATTTCAAGTAAGACAAAGTTAGTGATATCAACGATTGGATCGATAGAGCGAATACCACCACGACGTAATTTTTCTTGCATCCATAATGGTGTGTTCGCTTTCACATTCACATTAGTGAAAACACGACCTAAATAGCGAGGACAAGCTTGTGGTGCTTCAACTCGCACAGGAAATGTTGCTGAAGAAGTGGCTGCAATTGGTGACATATCAGGGATTTGGCATGTCATTTTATTAATGACCGCGATATCGCGAGCAACACCCATAATACCTAAGCAATCTGCTCGGTTTGGTGTAATGCTGATTTCAATCGCATTATCATTTAATTTTAAGTATTCGCGAATATCGGTACCGATAGGTGCATCAGCAGGTAATTCGATAATGCCTTCATGGTTTTCTGAGATAGCTAATTCAGAAAAAGAGCACAGCATACCTTCTGAAGGCTCACCACGTAGTTTGGCTGCTTTAATTTTAAAGTTACCCGGTAATACCGCCCCAACCGTTGCTACAGCAACTTTTAAGCCTTGGCGACAATTTGGCGCACCACACACGATGTCCAATAAACGCTCACCACCGACATTGACTTTTGTCACTCGTAGTTTATCTGCATTTGGGTGTTGTCCACATTCAACCACTTCACCCACAACAACACCGTGAAAATCACCGGCAACAGGCTCTACACCATCAACTTCAAGGCCAGCCATGGTTAGCTGTTCAGAAAGCTCTTCGCTACTAATTGCTGGGTTTACCCACTCACGTAACCAAAGTTCACTGAATTTCATGAGATAATCCCACCTTATTTAAACTGTTTGAGGAAACGAAGATCATTTTCGAAGAATGAACGTAAATCGGTGACACCGTAACGTAACATAGTTAAGCGTTCCATACCCATCCCGAAAGCAAAACCAGAATAAACTTCGGGATCGATACCTACATTACGCAACACATTTGGATGCACCATACCGCAGCCCAAGACTTCTAACCATTTGCCATTTTTACCCATTACATCAACTTCGGCTGAAGGCTCTGTAAATGGAAAATAGGATGGGCGGAAGCGAATTTCCATATCTTCTTCAAAGAAGTTTTTCAGAAAATCGTGCAGTGTTCCTTTTAAATTAGTGAAGCTAATGTCTTTATCAACAATTAAGCCTTCAACTTGATGGAACATTGGAGTATGTGTTTGGTCATAGTCATTACGATAAACACGGCCAGGTGCAATAATGCGGATCGGTGGCTGTTTATTTTGCATAGTGCGAATTTGTACACCAGAGGTTTGAGTACGCAATAAACGTTTAGCATCAAACCAGAAAGTGTCATGATCAGCTCTTGCAGGGTGATGAGCAGGAATATTTAACGCATCAAAGTTATGATAGTCATCTTCAATTTCAGGGCCTGATTCCACAGAGAACCCTAATTCGCCAAAGAAAGTTTCAATACGTTCAATTGTGCGAGTAACAGGGTGCAGACCACCATTTTCAATACGACGTCCAGGCAAAGAGACATCAATTTTCTCAGCCGCTAAACGTTCGTTTAACAGCGCTGATTCCATTTGTTCTTTACGAGCGTTCAGTGCTTGCTGAACCTCTTGTTTTGCCTGATTAATGACCGCTCCAGCAGCTGGACGCTCTTCAGCGGGTAAGTCGCGCAGCGTGGACATCTGGAGCGTTAAATGACCTTTTTTCCCCAAGTATTCAACACGAACCGAATCCAGCGCAGCAACATCCTGTGCCTCTTCGATAGCTGCTTTAGCTTGAGCAACGAGTTCAGCGAGATGTGGCATCGTTTCCTCTTCCTTTGACCTGATGAGGTCTATTAGTTGTTATCAATGATGACGATTAAAAAATTGCCCTTTTGATTTCTGAACTCAAGTTTGAGTACTGAAAACAAAAAAGCCTCCAAAATGGAGGCTCCGGCGCTACTTTTCGTTTCTTTTCTTACGCGCAAAAGCCCCCAAAATTAGGCGCTAAAGTAAAAAAAGAAGCGGAAAAAAGCGATATTTAACATTGAGACATTCTCATTATGTGTAACTTATTGAATTTTACCATTAAGCCACAAATTTAGACAAAATAAAAGAGGGAGTTAACTCCCTCTTCCATTGACTTAATTAAGCCAGAGCACCTTTCGCTTTTTCAACTAAAGCAGCAAATGCAGCTTTGTCGAATACAGCGATATCCGCCAGGATCTTACGGTCGATTTCAATAGATGCTTTTCTTAATCCATTGATGAAACGGCTGTAAGACATGCCGTTCTGACGAGCTGCTGCGTTGATACGCGCAATCCACAGCTGACGGAACTGACGTTTTTTCTGACGACGGTCACGGTACGCATATTGACCAGCTTTGATAACAGCCTGGAAAGCTACACGATATACACGAGAACGTGCACCGTAATAACCTTTAGCTTGCTTTAAAATTTTCTTGTGACGAGCACGGGCGATAACACCACGTTTAGCGCGAGCCATATAACACTCCTAATGTCTATAATTCTGTTAAAAAAACTGATACTTATGCGTATGGTAGGCAAGCTACGACCAGGCCTAAATCTCCTTTAGAGATCATACCTTTTGGACGTAAATGACGTTTACGCTTAGTTGATTTTTTAGTCAGAATGTGACGGAGGTTAGCGTGCTTACGCTTAAAACCACCACCTGCAGTCTTTTTAAAGCGTTTAGCTGCACCGCGTACTGTTTTAATCTTTGGCATTTCTATAATCCACTTCGCATTGTTAATAACATAAAATAATAAGGCGAATAGCAGTCAGTCAATAAAGACTGACGCTATTACTTGAATTGCCTAACTATTTCTTCTTCGGCGCTAGCACCATGATCATCTGACGACCTTCAATCTTATTAGGGAAAGATTCAACAGAAGCCAGTTCATCCAAATCTTCACGGATGCGATTAAGCATTTCCATACCGATTTGTTGGTGTGCCATTTCACGACCACGAAAACGCAGTGTGACTTTGGCTTTATCGCCATCTTCAAGAAAACGAATCAGGTTGCGTAGTTTGACCTGATAGTCGCCTTCATCTGTACCAGGACGGAATTTAACTTCCTTGACCTGAATAACCTTTTGTTTCTTTTTCTGTTCTTTGAGAGTCTTACTTTTCTCATAGAGGAATTTGCCGTAGTCCATAATACGACAAACTGGCGGCTCGGCATTAGGACTGATTTCAACTAAATCAGCACCTGCTTCCTCGGCTTTCTCAAGAGCCTCTTTCAGACTAACAACTCCAATCTGTTCGCCGTCTAAACCTGTTAAACGAACTTCATGAGCGCGAATCTCACCATTGATACGATTCTGACGCGTTGATTGAATTCTTTTTCCGCCTTTAATACCTTATTCCTCCAACTGATGAAGACTTCTGCTTCTGATTTCTTGCAGAAGTTTTTCTTTAAAATCGTTAACGTCGATACTGCCAAGGTCTTTACCTCGACGAGTACGAACCGCTACTTTGCCTGATTCGACTTCTTTATCACCGCAAACAAGCATGTACGGAACACGACGTAAAGTATGTTCACGAATTTTAAAGCCAATCTTCTCATTTCTCAAGTCTGCTTTTGCACGAATTCCGGCATCTTGCAATTCTTTGACGAGTTTTTGTACATAATCAGCCTGTCCATCCGTGATATTCATCACGACAACCTGCTGTGGTGCTAACCAAGTCGGGAAGAATCCTGCGTATTCTTCAGTTAGAATACCGATAAAACGTTCTAATGATCCTAACACCGCTCGGTGAAGCATAACAGGTACTTTACGCTCATTATTTTCAGCAACATAAGAAGCGCCTAATCGACCTGGCAATGAGAAGTCCAGCTGTACTGTACCACACTGCCATGCACGATCTAAACAGTCGTAAAGTGTAAATTCAATTTTAGGGCCATAAAACGCCCCTTCACCCGGCTGATATTCAAATTCAATATTGTTATCAGTCAAGGCTTTTGCTAAGTCTGTTTCTGCAATATCCCATAAAGCATCTTCACCGATGCGTTTTTCTGGACGAGTAGACAGCTTAACAACGATTTTTTCAAATCCGAAAGTAGAATATACATCATAAATCAATTTGATGCAGTTATTTACTTCACTTAAAATTTGTTCTTCTGTACAGAAGATATGTGCGTCATCTTGTGTAAAGCCACGAACACGCATTAAACCGTGTAATGCACCAGAGGGTTCATTACGATGACAGCTACCAAATTCAGCCATACGTAATGGTAAATCACGGTAAGAACGTAGACCTTGTTTAAAAATCTGCACGTGGCCTGGGCAGTTCATGGGTTTGATACAATATTCACGGTTTTCCGAAGAAGTAGTGAACATATTCTCTTTGTAGTTTTCCCAGTGACCTGTTTTTTCCCAAAGAACACGATCCATCATAAATGGACCTTTTACTTCCTGATAATCATATTCTTTTAATTTGCAACGTACAAATGTTTCTAACTCACGGAAAATAGTCCAACCATCATTATGCCAGAAAGCCATACCCGGCGCTTCTTCTTGCATATGATATAAATCAAGTTGTTTACCTATTTTACGGTGATCACGTTTAGCGGCTTCTTCTAAACGTTCTAAATAAGCTTTTAACTGTTTCTTATCAGCCCAAGCGGTACCGTAAATGCGTTGTAGCATTTTGTTATCGCTATTACCGCGCCAGTATGCACCTGCGATTTTCTGTAATTTAAAGTGATGGCAGAAACGCATGTTTGGCACATGGGGGCCACGGCACATATCAATATATTCTTGGTGATGATAAAGTGCTGGGTGTGCATCTTGACTGATATTTTCATCAAGGATAGCGACTTTATAATCTTCACCACGAGCAACAAAAGTTTCCCGTGCTTGTGCCCAAGTTACGCGTTTTTTAATGACATCGTAATCTGTTTTCGCCAACTCTAGCATACGTTTTTCTAACGTTTCTAAATCTTCCTGCGTCAGAGAATGATCTAAATCCACATCATAGTAGAAACCATTTTCGATAACAGGACCAATCGCCATTTTGGTTTGTGGCCATAACTGTTTAATTGCGTGTCCTAATAAGTGGGCACAAGAGTGACGAATAATTTCAAGACCTTCATCGTCTTTTGCGGTAATAATCGCCAGTTGTGAATCTTGCTCGATTAATTCGCAAGCGTCCACCAGCTCACCATTAACGCGCCCTGCAATGCAGGCTTTGGCAAGTCCAGGACCGATATCTGCAGCGACATCCATGACAGAGACTGCATTTTCAAATTGACGTTGGCTCCCGTCAGGAAGAGTAATAATTGGCATTTAAAATCCTTAGTTACAGTGGTGACCCATACGCAAGATCACATGCATTCTTAATTTTACTTTAAAATTTAATACGTTATTAGCAGTTACTTGCTTCACTCTGCAAGTTATGTACACCAAAGTGTTTAAGATAATAAAAGTACTTTGGCATACTGCTATAACTCAAGCGTGATATTATCATAGCAACAACAAATTATATATGCTTTTAATTGCGCGAGTATATCTGTCCCCATTTGCTATTTACGCTAATTAAAATCATAGATATTAAATTAATAAATAATTCACTCATATATAAAGTTAACATCTATAATTGATTTTACTTTTCCAGCAGTTACACGCTCGCCAGTCATACCATACCTTGCCTTTAAACCTAATGAAGTCGACGAATTAACTCTACCTAAAGATATTGCTTTATTAGCAGGGATTACATATCCATTACGCATTAATTGAACTCCCATACCTTTAGAGACTTCCCCTGCAGAGCCTGCTAAATTAATAAAGGTTGTATCATCATCAGTGGTTTGTCCGGAAAGATAAAATGATATATTTTGTGGTTGCGCGCAGTGGATATTTAAATTGACCGGAGCTTCGCCTGGGTAAGGAGGTAAATTAACATTGACATTTCGGCTACTAACGTCGCATCCACTAATTGGCATTGTAACATCATATTTAGACACTATTTCCCACGTAAAATATTTAGGATTACCACCATCCCAATCCGCTATTTTATACATATTAATAGTTGCAATAGTTTCACCCGATCTAATGAGTACTCCTCCTGCAGGTGAGTTATTTATAGGCGTTAAATACAACATCATTGGCATCGGCATAGGGGTAAGATCACCGATATGTAAAACTTTAGTCGCACTATTTAAAGGTAATGAATATGTATTTCCATACCAATATACTGAACCACTAAAATTAAATAGTGGCCCAGATAAGCCCGTCCCTGGTTCTAAATTGATATGGTCAACATCTTGCCATCCACCATAACTATTCCAACATTTTAAATGCCTAGATAGATCAACAATTAAATTCTGATAAGGTTGCACTTCAGCCTCTAATTGCACATAAATATTATAATTACCAGATTCAATATCATATCCATTATCAACACTGCACCCAAAAGATAATGCATATGCTGAAAAGAAAACAAAAAAAGGATAAAGAAGCCCCTTTATTATTAAATTCATTTACATATCCAATTTAAAAATATTAGTTAATATCATTTTAGCAATACATATAGATTTTGACAAAAAATATTAATAATCAATGAAATACACTCAAAAAAAGACTATACAAATAATATAACCTTGTTGTTCTCTATTTATCCACA
>NZ_CAWPAV010000161.1:0-13194 GCF_963885725.1 Proteus sp. G4380 | reverse complement strand
TTAAAGCCACCAGAGAGGTAATAGGTGGCTTTCTATCTATATGACAATTATTACTCAGGCTTTGATGGCCATTCTAAATTTTCATCTTCAACATTGACTTTAGTTAGTTGATAACGATACTTTTTCCACCTTTCTAGTTTATCAATATCTTCTTTATTTATATATCCACCTTCCTTTGCATCTTTAAAAGGCTCTATTATTTCATTTGATTCTAATAATAATATTTTTCTTTTTTCTCTTAAATTAACTACTTCATCATCTCTAGTTGGTAATTTTGGAGGATATATTTTTCCATATTTGCCTGATAGGCAAAGTCTATAAATATTTCGCCCCAACTCTTCACTATCATTAATTGATGCTGTGTAGGGTAAATACTCATCAAAACATTGAAATTTCACCTCGCAATCAACTGATTTTTTCTTATCTATATTATATATTTCTGTTATATTTTTAATATTCTCTATAAACAACATATTATTCCCCCTTAAGCTACTCTAATAAATAATGAGCAAAATAATCTATCATACGAAGGTCCTAATAATTTCCAAGTTCCAACGCCAATTCTATTTTTTATTCCTAACTCACTGGTTGACACTCTATGACTATCAGTGTCAACATAAAGCGTAGCCAACTCTAACTCAGAACCCGAATAATTATCTCTAAAATCGTTACGTCTATTATGACACTTAGCAAAAACATATTTACCTATACCTAATACATCATTACTACTTGCTATTAAATATCTAGCATCAGCTTGAGCTTGAGTTAAAGCTCCTATATCTTCTGCTGTTAATTTAATATCTGTATTTAGTTGCTTTCCATTAATTTTTCGACTTGTAGGTACATAATTTCCTTTAAGTTGATATTTATTATCAGATTCAGTTTTAGTATAGGATGCATCAACTATTGCATAATTCCCCTTAGGCTGATATTTACCATCTGACTCTGATTTAGAATAACTATAACCTGATGCTAAATAATTGCCTTTAGGTTGATATTTATTATCAGATTCCGTTTTCGTATAGGATGCACCCACTAATGCATAATTGCCTTTGGGTTGATAATTCCCTTTTGGCTGAAAAGCATCAGTAGCGGCTTTTTGGCTAATAACATGAGCCGTTGAGGTTCCGGTCGCTTGAGCAATATTACCTTTATCAAATTTTTTATTAAGCTCATTTTTTAAATTGGTATTGGTGGCATAATCTCCTGAAGCTTGATAATTGCCTTTAGGTTGATATTTCCCATCAGACTCCGCTTTGGTATAGCTATCGCCTTTATTCGCATAATTTCCCGCAGGAGCATAATTGCCTTTGGGTTGATATTTAGTATCAGATTCCGCTTTTGCATAACTATAACCTTCCGCTTGATATTTACCCACCGGCTGAAAACGCTTATCAGCCTCGGCTTTGTTATAAGCACCCACTTCATTCGCGGTGATATCAGCTTTTAACTCAGCCCATGCATTACCGGCAATAGGCTCAATATTATTATTCTCAATTTTAGACTGCCATACCTTATTGTTATGATAAACCACACTACGAATGGCATAGGGCTTGCCCGCTTCTGACCATTTAGCAAAACCTTGTAATTGCATTTCACCAATAGACTCGGTGATATCGTGAAATAGGCTGTTCATTTTTTCACGTTCAATATCTTTTGCCGCCGGATCAGTGACTTGGTCACGCTCATAATCATAACCGTAACCTTGAGTATAAGATACTGAGCCATCTGTTTGGATCTCTACAGGCACAACTGTTTTATCCCCTTGCGTGGCAAAGGGGATTTTAAATATTTTAGTCATAGGATTTATTCTCCGAAATTACTCTTTAAGAAATTTTTACGATATGAACCATAACCAAATGCTTTTTTAGTTATGATGCGATATTTGACGCCTACGCCAGAAGGACGTGGCATTAAATCGAAGTTTTCTAATAATAAACGTAAGCGTTCATCTGGATTAAAATTAAAAACGTAATACATATACGTCATATCAAAGGGATCGAGTACAAATACTTTACTTTCACCCCGCCAGAAAAAACGTTTTAAAAATTGATTAATATTGGTGACCGTCGGACTTTGGGTGAGATTGAAATAACGCATTCTTATCAACATTCTTTTTTGATCTAACGTCAGTGATAAGGTGTAATCGGTATTGCGTCGAAAATTTGCGTTAAAATTAGCTTTCTTTTTACCAAAGCCAAAACCTATTTTTGTTTTCTCACTTGGGGAAATATCAATGCCTAAAGGCACATCTAAAATACGCGCCCAGACTGCTAACCCAAAGTCGTTGGCGGTATCAATATTAAATATATCGCGATACCAATTTTGCCAAAATAACACGGTGGATTGGTGAAAATAGTCTGCCTTAAAATGAGCCAGTGATTTTAATTTATCGGCATTTTCATATTGCCAAAGTATCGCTTGTAAAAGATCGGAATGATAATCAAACTGTTGAATATTCATACCATCACCACTTGTATCGCCCCTTTAGGTAAGCGGGCAATTTGATTAATGGCAATGGGAATTAATGCTACATGCCAATTTTTTCCATCTGTTGATAACTCAACTTTTGTGACAAATAAATGTGGCTCCACAGCATTGACGGCAGCGGAAATCTCAAAAGGAGAGACATCTCGCCCTACCACCAGCCCATTATCCCCCTCTATCTCTCCATGACTCCATTTTTCTAGTGCATCAGGAATAATGGTTTGTGCATCAAAAGAGGATTTTTTAACGGTAACTTTGCAAAAAATCGTCACTTCTTTTGGTCGTGAAAATTTAATCGGATATGCTTGACCACTTGCTGGCTCTAAGAGATTTATTTCAATATCACCATTAAACGCCGCACCTATTGTTTTCGTTCTTAATAAAACATTGGCAATTTCATGGCTGTCTCCCCCTTCAACACAGACATAAATGCTATGTGGCAATAAGGAAATACCATCGATAGTTAATGTTTTATCAGTGAAATTTTCTCGAAAAGAGAGAGAGTTAACCCCGGCTAATTCATAGAGGGACGATGTAATAGCTTGGGCAACACTGATGGTATTTTTAGCGAGAGTCTGTTTACGCCGACGCCTGGCTTTAATATCAGATTCTGCATAACGGCCAATAATAGCGTACGTGGTATTATTGACTTTTTCCCAGCCTAATACCGAACTTGCCACTTTATTTAATTGCCCAATACCACAAGTGATAGGCCCGTACTCTTTAGCGCGCATATCCCCAGTTATTTTTCCAGTGTCTGCGATAATAAGAGAGGTTAATGTTTCAAATACTGCGCCATTTATCGTTAGAGCTTGTGAACCTTTAGGGATAATGGTGCCGGGCACTCCCATAAATTCCACATTACTTAAATAGGAGTGTGTGGCATTAATACGCTCTCCTCCCATTAACGCCCATATTGCATCAAGAAAAATCCCCCCAGCAATATCGGGATTAATTTGATTAGCAAGTTCGGCATTATTACGCACAATGGCATCGCGATTTTCAATTTCCATTGTTGCCAAAACCCCTTGGGGCGTTTCTGGCGATAAATTGATTGATTGCCCAAAGACAGTGCGAAATTCGTCTTCTACCTCCTTTCGTAGCGCTGCCGTATCAGGAACAATAACGCCTTTATTATTAATATATCGATAATCAGCCATGTAATGTAAATCCTCCATATATCGTGCGTATATCCGCCTGATATTTCAGTACGCCATTATCTAAAAAGGCATTAAAATGGCTGATAGCTACAACTTCCTCGATTTCAGCCAGACGTTGTCGAAAAGCCATTTCAAATAAAGGAATATCAACTTGACGGCTAAATGTTGCTGACCAATAAGGAATACCTTTATCTTTTTTATGCAACATCTCACCACGAACCGCTTTAATAAAATGCTGACAAAGGTTTTTTACTGCTTCATCGTTATCACAAATTTGCAGATCACCTTTAGCATCAATGACCAGATCATTATGCTGGTTTATAGCAAATGTCCTCATATTGGACTCCCTGTGTTATCTTTGCCTGCTTGTACGCCACTATGGCGATGGGTTGAACCGATATCTTTCCCGTTGTGACGCATCACGCCCCCTTGAGAATCACTATTTCCATTTACCGCATAATTACCATTTACTGTGACATTGCCGGTAAATATCGTTTCTGGGGCATTGATTTCATACTTGGGGGTTTCTAGTACAACTTTATCGTTATGAAGAGAAAAGCAGACAGAACCATCCATTGACTGAATAACCAAAGCATCAATATTTTTTCCGTCGATCACCCAACCTTTTAAGGTGTCAGGAAAAAACATCGCATCACTAAAGGTATGTAATCGGGTGGTATTAGGTCTATCCTCTAGACCACCGCGTTGAAAAATAAGGCTAATATCACGATCATTAGCTTTTAACCAACCAAAATCTCCCGCTTTAATCGGTGCTCTAATAAAAAAACCTCCGCCACCAAAGCGAAATACGGGAATATTTGCAACAGGTGCTCGTGAAATAGTTTGATTATCCGTGGTTAACATCATCACCAGTGGTTTGATCACGGCTCGATTGCTTTTTTCATCATAATCAATGACTGTTGCGGGCAACATATCATCCGTATTCATCATCAAATGGCGAAATGCGGACGAGAAAGCCCCTGCCAGTGAACCAACACTCGCAATATCGTTATTGGGTTTACTCATAATTAAGCTCGTTTACAAATTGCGGTATAGTTGAAATCAGCCTCATGTGAGGCAACACTAAACGCCAATTGCTCAATGATGTAATCACCATTTAATGAAGGGTTTAATTTACTCTCAAGGCGAAGCATTCCACCAAGCTCAGAGGTGCTATCAATTAAGTAACTTACGGTTAACCCACTTTCTGTCGCTTTGGGAATGCCAATCATGCCTGAATTCATATTTAAAATACGCAAACGGCTTTTTAGTGCTTTGTCGTCATCTTTTACAAATAACGTATCATCATCAATAAAGGCTTTAACGTCCCCAGCTTCCTGTAAACGTTCTATTTGATGCAATGCTGAGCCACAATAATACCAATTAGCAATATTCTTATCGGTAGCTTGAAAATCTAGTTTCACCCCACAATCATCAGCAATAGCCAAGGCTATTTCACTCAGCCTGCGCATTGTGCCGCCACTGGAAGAAATAATTTTTCCCGCGCTTTGATGACTGGTTTTTGCCGATAAAGTTAACGTCACATCAGGAGGTGAATCTATTTCAGCACTGACAATATCGCCAATAAATAAAGAGAGTAATCCGGTATTAACTCGGCCGACCTCCAAATAGAGTCGTCGCGTTTGCTTATTGTTATTATAGGGACTGGTTTCTGTCAGCAGATAATCTCTTGTTTGTGCATTTAGCCCTGAGATAGTGACATTACATTCATTTTGTAATGGATTGGCATACTTTGTTCCACTGGCTGAAATACGTAATCCTTCATACCATTGAAGCCGTTCTCCGACTTCAATTCCGAGCCTTATTCGTCGAAGATCCATCTTCCTCACTCCAATACACTAATGATTGCGTCTTGGTAAATTCCTCATACCAAGGTAATGCATCATGCTCTGTTAAAAACATTAAATTAATTCCCTGATTTAAATAGCGATAAGGAATTATCGGTGTATTAGCAACAAGGCGCATTCCTGTAATAAGTATTTCACCTTCTCGCTCGATATCACAAAACATGGTTTGATTAGCCACTTTAAGCGTTAATTGCCAATTCACACCGGCTATTGCTACAGAAAATCGTTGATTAGGAATGGCTTGTAATGGTATTTCTTGCATTTTTTCTACCTCCTAGCCCTGTTTTTTTCCTATTGGCATGGATTTTTTACTTTTCACATTTCCTCGATTAATCGTTGAGGATTGCTTAGGTTTTTTAGTCGATTTAGCTGATTTTTTATTGTATTCAAGCTCAATGCTTTTCCATTCAATAAACTTCAGTTTTAACTCAATAGCGTCTACTTTTGACGGATCTTCATCATGGCTAAGACTTTCTAATAGCATTGGTTGATAGGTACTAACACGTGTTTGAATACCCACTAACGTATTTTCGTCATATAACTGTTTTATAGTGGCATAAGCATTGGCAATATCGCCCGTTAACAATAAGCTGATACTGATACTGATGGGGTTGATCACCACATGGTCACTGCGGCTTTCCCCATTTTCTACCGTAAATGTAATCGCTTGGTGGCTATCGTCTATGGTGACTTGAGTTGGGTTAACACTATCAAACAATGTGGTAAAAGAGGCTAAATCAAAAATTCTAACTTCCGTTATCATAATTACACCCTCCAGCCACTAGAGTGATTCTGCGATATATTTTTAGCTTCTTGCTCTGTATAAGATTTCTTGATTTCTTTAACCACCTCCGCACCATTTGTGGCTTGAGTTTCAATTTTGATTTCACCAATTTGCACATTACTTTCGTTTTTAATGCTTGATTGATTACTGATCATTTGACTGGTCATCGGGTTTAAACTGTTATTTGACGATATTGCTAATCCGTTATTTAACGATTTAACCTCCTGCATAGGACTATAATATCGTGTCGCTGTTTGAGATTGTGGCAAGATATAGTCAAGCTCCCCCTCATTTGTTAATCGCCGCTCTACCTTTTGCACCACACGAATTTCTTTTTCTTCGTCGTCCATACCGAAAAAGCTTTTGGCTGATTGCCATATATCTTGTATTAGGTTGATTTTTTCATCGACAAAATCCAATATCTTTTCAACACAGCCCCACATCCATTCAAATAGGCTCACCACTGAATCAGAAACAAAAATAAAGATATCAATAATGGATTGCCCCCAAGCAATAAGATTATTAATCCCTATTTCTAGAGTCTGTATAAATTGGTTAAATGAGTTAGATATTAGATCCCATGCAGCAATAACAAAATCAGCAACAACAGTGACAGCCTCTTTTAAATATTCAAAGAATGATTGCCATGCCTGCCATATCGTCATGATCACACTTTTTAATACTGGGTATTTTTCTAATATACGGCCGATCATGGAATCGTTACCGTTAATAAAATTCATAATATCGTCATAGACGAGTTTAAAGGCGACACCTAATAAACCAATCACCGTTGCAATAGCAATAATAGGTAATGCCATGGCAAGTGTCGATGCGGCAGCAGAGATCATGACGGGTAAATAATAAATAGCAACAGCGGCGCCGATGGCGGAGAAAAAGCTAATCACAATATCTTTATTTTTCACACAAAAATCGACTAATTTATCAAACCATTCCATACCTTTTGCCAGCGTAGGAATAATCATATCTAAAAAGTTATTTTTGAATTGTGCCGCTAATTGACTAAATTTATGTATTGTGGCATTGAGTTGGATCGCACTTTCAATACTGTCGTCGTTGATACCTGAGAATTGTTTTTGTACCCCCATCGTACGCTCTAGCTCTTGACGCCCTTTCATCATTAATTCGATGGTTTTATCATCAACAACACCTAATTTTTCCAGCTCTTTTTGGGCATCATCAAAACTCATATTTTTAACGTTATCAGCGACCTGTAAAAGCTGCTCTATGGGATCTTGCGTATCATCAAACGCAGTTGCCATAGCGGCTAAATCCGCTTGAGCAGCTTCTTTCGTGCCACCAATTGCAGCCATCGCCCCTGAAAAAGCGTCAATATCAATCGCCGCAATACCCATTTTTTTACTGAGTTTATCTAATGATTCGATTTCTTGAGAACGTTCAAGTGACGCAGAAAATACCTTTTGTAACGTCCCCATAATATCCGTTGCACCTATGGCGTTTAGGATAAAATCTTTCATTTTATCGACGGTTTGCTGATAACTTTTCCCGGTTTCATCAACACTACTGCTTAATCGACGTTGAGCTTGAGCTTCTTCTATTGCCGCTTTAATACCTTGGGTTTGCATGGTGCTGATAAATTGATCGTAATCGGCACCTAGATTTTTAATCACCTCATCAATAACTAATTTATTTTCTTTATTTTTCTTTTCTGCCTCAGTTAATAAAGTTAATTCATTATTTAATGAAGCAAGCTGATCTTCCATTGCCTGATATTCAGCATTTAAATTCGCAAGATGACTTGCATCACTATCCACATCATTGCTAAGCAAATTTCTCGTGTAATTTAATACTGACATCGCATCTTTTAGAGCGTCAATGCTTGACGTAATTGAAAGGATCTTCTCTTGTGTTTCACCACTATTTATTTCAATATTTATGGGCTCATCAAGCGATAAACTCGTCAGCCCCGTTAAGATATTTTGTAAAAAAGTATCAAATTCTTGAGTACTACTAAGTGCCGTTTTAACGATTTTTTGTATTGAATTTTCAACAGTTTCAGAGGCTTGAATAATTTCTTGGTTGTCCACCGAAAGGTTTATTTCAGGCTCCAGTGATAATTCGTTAAAACTGGTGGCTATTTCTTGAACAAAGGCAAAAAAGCGATTAATACCTGCTGATGCGCCCTGCTCTATTTTCTTCATTTCCTCAAGAATTTCGTTGGTCGATTTCCTGATATTATTTAATGCGTTATCAGATACCTCCGCGTCTAACGTCAGTACCTGACTAAATACGGGTAATAGCGACATTATCTCTCCTTGGACGCCGCTAGCGCCTCGTTATAACGATTGGTAATCGCAATTTCCCACAGATCAAAAGCTTCCTCTAAATCTATGGTTGTTTTGAGTTCTGTGAAAGAGGCGAAGCCGGCTGAGATGATGACGGCAAAGAAGCCATCAGCGTTTTTATAATCGACGGGAGAGAACCGCTGAGCTTGCCTAATAGGTATTGAAGGAAATTTTGGCTCCCGCCGTTGCCGAAAAAACTGGTGTTGTACTTTAACATTTCTAATTCAAGACGAATTAACGCTTCCCCATCAGGGACGTGATTATCAATTAATGTACTGGTTTTTAAATAAATTTCTTGGCCTTCTTTTTCTACAGCAACATACGCCATCATCTTTAACATGGCCTCTTTACTGACTTCATAATCACCGATTTTAGGGGCATTTGATAATGGGTATTTAGCCAAGATCTCTCGTCCAATTGTGGCGGGTAACCGGCTAATAATAAAGGTATGCTGTTGACGATCACTATCAATCACCGTGATCTCTTTTGGTTTAATCAACATATAAAAACTCCATAAAAAAAGGCGACCGAAGTCGCCATGATAAAAAGTAAGATTAATAATTAACGCGCTCTAACACGGTCAAAATCTTGGAAAATAAAAGTGTACTGTTTAGATTTAAGGCGTCCTACCCCTGCGACTGAATTACCTCGGCAACCGCCAGTAATACGTCCATTACGTGCCGTGGTAATAGAGCCATCTCCATAAGAAGCGACTAAAGTAATCACATCACTGGCAGGACGTCGTCCCCGTCTTGCAGTATTAGCATCAAACAAAATAGCTAGATTTTCGTCTTCTTCACTTCCCGCTAACACATTAATGGTGACCGTTTGAGGTGTTGGTGAAGACCAACTGACCAAATTACCATTAATATCTACCGCTGTTTGTGTAATATTAACTGTCGGTAAATCTAAAGGATCACCTTCATCAGAAAAGGTGGTGATCGGAATACCCGCTGGAAATGTTTTACTTGCTTGAATAATAAGGCTTAAGCCTGTTGCTGAAATATCGTTCATTGTTTGTTCCTTAAACTAAATTATGTGAGCCTTCAACTTTACGAACCCAATCGCCTTTACCGTAAATCAATACATATTTCATGGTGTATTCCGGTAAATTCCCTGGCCCTGTTTGTTCAACGATTTCAGCGTTGTACCAATAACCTTTGTTTTGTACATCGTGCCACGCTAAATCATCACCTGCCGCATCTGTAATTGCGATTTTTTGTACTTCTGTTAATGCCTTACCCGTTTGAATAGTGCCATTGTTTAATGCCTTTGTTACTGCACCAGCAATGATCATCATCGCTCTTGCTTCACCATCTTTATTCGCAGGAATACCGCGCGTTGACAGTAGTAAACTAAGCCACTGCTGTGCAATATACGCTTTTAGCCATTGCTCATTGGCATGTACGCTCATATCTACTGGATTAGCACCATTACCACATAAAAAGCCACGTTGATAGAAGCTGATCTCAGAGCCAGATACCGCCGTTTCACCATAATAGTTCACGCGCAATTTATCTAAGCGATCGGCCGCCATATCTGTGGTAACTTGCGATGGGAATGTAATACCAAATTGTCGATACATGTAATTGGTGGTGGCATTAGTACGCTCAAAATCTGTTGCTGCCATAATTGCCATAGGCAACGCTTGCACAAAAAAGTTTTCCTCGGTTTTTAAATTCAACCCTGTCGATGCTGTATTCATTAATGCCTTGCTGTACATTTCAGCTTGTTGATCTGGCACCGATAAATAAAGTTGGTATTTGACATTTTCACCTGCTACGTATTCAGCCAGTTCAACACTTTGCTCAATAGATAGTTCGGTTAAAAATGTTACACTACCAAATGAGTCAGAAATAGCTTCTGCAGCCATAAAGGCTTCAAGGGCAGTCTGTGATGCATTACCCTCAGAAGTTTGTCCCTGACTTAACCCTAAGGCATCAGCAAGAGGTGAGTTGTTGACGCTAATCTGCGCTTTTTCTTGCACACCGCCGCTGATTAAGAAAGCACTATCCATAGCATTAAAAGTCACATAACAACTGGCAAATTGTGACTCACTTTCAGCATTGAGTTTTGCTTGAATTAAAGATGCAATATCACTATAGGACGTCACGTCTTGAAGAGAGAGCTTGCTGATTTTTTTGGTCACATCGCCAATCACCAGCGTTAACTCACCCTCTTCAATCAGCTTTAATTTATCCAGTGTGGCAACCGGCCCACCAAAGAGTGTTGGCGCTCGTCCCATTGGCTCATAAGAGGCAATCTGTAGCTCTTTAGGCTTGCTGACGGGAGCCGGACTCACATAACTAAAATATTGGCGGGCAAATTGCGCTTCTGGAGAATCAGCTCCCAAAAACGCATCAACTTGACCAGAAGTAAATTCGAGTACTTTCCCTGCTGGAATTTTAGGGTTTGTTGAAAAAATACGTGCGGTCAGTTTACGCATTGGTGCAGTAGAGGCACCAATCACCGCACTCGCAATATCAACATAGCGTGTTTGTTTAATAGACATATTTATCCTTAAATACGAGATAGATTAGATATAAGTAAATGTGTAGCTGCAGTGTTTAGAGATAACGAGCTGGGAAAAGTGACATTAAAATCAAATGAAGGATTATGTTCATAGCTATTTCCTTCATTAATTATTGGCGCACGCCTAATTTCTGTCGCACGTTGTATTCCTATTCCTTTTTTTCTCATTGATTCAATAAAAGGCAGCGAATGAATGATCATTCGCGTTGTTCTAATTAAATCACCTGCAGTAAAATCAGATTGTTTTTTAGTAAAGCTCTGAACTTGATAAGTTAACTCAACAAGTTGTTGTTCAATGTGATTGGCATTATTACCTTGAACATCATAACTTCTTTTCTGCCAACCTTGGCTCACCTCCTTAATAGGAAAAAACATAATAATATTATTATCCGTGATTTCTTCCGGTTGATATCCTGTAATAACTTCAGCATTGATATCTGTTTTTATTAATTGTTTTATTAATTGCTCTCGAATAGCTTTATTAATATCATTATCATTCATTTCATCTCCTTTATTTTACACTCCTTTTTAATCACTTTAATTAATACACTCTTGGCGAATATAATCTTGTAGACCTAAGATGATGGACTCTGACTGAGCAATTCTTTCTCTGAGTATCCAATAATTTCGGATAGCGGCGTCAGTAGGTCTGGCGCGGGTTGCATCATCCACGCGGGAGGTGGAATTGGCGTCGTTTGTTGCACAACTGGCTCTGATGTACACCCGCTCAGGATCACGCTCAGCATAACTACGCAACCGGTCAATTTCGCTCTTGGCACTGGCTAACTCCTGTAAACGTTGAGTATCCATTTGATATAATTGCTTTATTCTTAATTGATAGTTTTTGTTTTCTACAATCTGTTGCGTCAGTGTTTCATTAATTTTCACATATTTTTGTTTTAATATTTTATTTCTATCAATAACCCAAAAAAGTCCAGCAATTAAACATAACATAATGATTATTATGATTTTTGTAAGATTGTTCATAATAACAACCAAGCATCTTCAAATACTTTTTTTGCATAGGGTTGATAACCCAGTTCAATATTAATAATGGCTATAGATAAAGATATACAAACATTTTTTATTTGGGTATCAATAGGTTTATTACTTTCAATCCCTATTTCTTTTGATACGCGCTCAATATAACCTAATGTATTATTCTCATTAGGTGGTGCATAGCGATAAATAATAGATTTAATTGTATTTAAACCATATTTATTTTGATAGGTTTGAATTAATTTATAAATTGCTCTGATGCCATATTCTGGTGAAATAAATTGACAAAAATCTTTATCTGTTTGCGTGCTTGCCAATCCTTGCCATTTTGCACCATGGCGTATATTACCTGGGTTATTATTACGTTCACCCCGCGCTATTTTAGCCATTTTTAACTCCTATTTTTCCTTATAAGAAGTTTGCTTACAGGTTCAATGCCTACATAACCAATAAAGACACTGGCTAAGTAAGCAAATTGATGATTAATACTAAATAAAAGGAGAATATCTTTGATAAACCAAGCAAACATTGCACACATCAGTCCATCTAAAAAAGTTTTTTTCCATCCTCCTGCGTTATATAAACTTCGAAGAATAGCCATTCCCCCAGCGAGTAAGGCTGATATACCTTGCTCTTTCATTGAATAAAGAACAATGCATATTTGTTCCCATAGATCTGGATTTTCTTTCATTATTTCTTATGGCTTACCTCCAATCAGAGGAAATGTCATTAATAATATATTCATTCTTCATATCTAATTTTAATCACAAGGCTAATATGAATATATTGACGATTTTATTTATCTAATAGATGTAGATAAAAGCGTAGTATAAAAAATGCCATAACATAAACCTATTGGCAGTGAGATCGATTAACTCGCCAAGCTTATATAATGGTCAGTGTGATAGTGATAAATATTGAAAACAAAAAAGCCCCACTTCAAAAGTGAGGCTTCTTAGATTTTGCTGAGAGCTTGTTAGATACAAATCTCTCACTGTGGAGTTATAGTATGCTTATTTTTCCTTTAAGTCAACAATATT
>NZ_CAWPAV010000160.1:0-2797 GCF_963885725.1 Proteus sp. G4380 | reverse complement strand
TTTGTTGAGCTCTTAAATATCGTTGTCGACAAAGTCTCAATACATTTCGTTTTTCTTGTTGACTCATCGTTGACCAACTAAAGCGTTCTTGACGACTACGGTAACAACCAATGCAATACCCTTGTAAATTAGATTCACATCGACCAATGCAAGGGCTTGGGATATCGAAGAATTCTAATTGTTCTTGCATTGATTATTCTCCCCAATTATTTGTTACTATAGAGTATAGTAAAAAGAGATATTATCTGCCCATTTACTACAATACTGATGAGTAAAGCGTAAATTGAACTATAGGGCTGTAACGCGTTATAGTACAACACCATCAGTTTATACTGTCGGGTGTCATATTTAACAAACACGAGAGGTTTATATGCGAGTACTTCATACCATGATCCGTGTAGGCGATTTACAACGCTCTATCGATTTTTATACCAAAGTTTTAGGTATGCAACTTCTACGCACCAGTGATAATGAGGAATATAAATACTCGTTGGCTTTTGTTGGCTATGGTGATGAAAGTAGCGGTGCTGTTATTGAATTAACCTATAACTGGGGTGTGACTAGCTACGAAATGGGGACTGCATTTGGCCATGTTGCATTAGGGGTTGATGATGTAGCTGCAACTTGTGAGGCTATCCGTCAAGCGGGGGGTAACGTTACCCGTGAAGCAGGCCCTGTTAAAGGTGGTACAACAATTATCGCCTTTGTAGAAGATCCTGATGGATATAAAATTGAATTAATCGAAAACAAAAGTGCCAGTCAAGCTCTGGGTAACTAAATATTAGTAAAACCAGAAAGGCATTGTATTGCTTTTCTGGTTCCTGATTATTATTAATTTCTGATGTGCTATTTTCATCGGATAAGTACAGTTTAATGCCTGATAAAATAAACCCTAATGAATTATGTAACCGCTTTCGAGGTTACTATCCAGTCGTTATTGATGTTGAAACGGGTGGATTTAATGCCAAAACAGATGGCTTACTTGAAATTGCTGCTATCACTTTAAAAATGGATGAGCAAGGTTGGTTAAAACCTGATAATACATTGCATTTTCATGTAGACCCCTTTGAGGGCGCAAATTTAGAGCCAGCGGCGTTAGAATTTACCGGAATTGATCCTACAAATCCTCTTCGTGGTGCTGTCAGCGAATATGAAGCGTTACACGCCATTTTTAAAATGGTACGTAAAGGAATGAAAGACGCCAACTGTAACCGTGCGATCATTGTGGCTCATAATGCTAATTTTGATCATAGCTTTGTTATGGCGGCAGCTGAGCGAGCAGGTTTAAAGCGTAACCCTTTCCACCCTTTTGCTACTTTTGATACTGCGGCTTTAAGTGGTTTAGTACTAGGACAAACTATTTTAGCGAAAGCCTGTATTACTGCAGGTATCCCCTTTGATAGTAAACTCGCTCATGGGGCTTTATACGATACCAATCGTACATCATTACTGTTTTGTGAATTAGTTAACCGCTGGAAAAAATTAGGTGGTTGGCCACTACCAACGCCCTAATCAAACTTATGTGTTTGGCTGTGCCATATTAAGCGACAAAAAAGAAGCCAGTGCAAATAATGTACTGGCCTCTTTTTTTAATTACGGTCAATTTAAATCATGGTGAAAAACGCAATGGGGATTATGCTTCTTCTTCACCACGGTATTTATCTGCAGTCTCTTTTAATAACTTCTGCAATTCACCGCGCTGATACATTTCTAAGATAATGTCACAACCACCGACTAATTCGCCATCCACCCATAATTGTGGGAAAGTTGGCCAATGAGCATATTTTGGTAGCTCTGCACGAATATCAGGGTTTTGCAAAATATCGACATAAGCAAAACGCTCACCACAAGCAGAAATCGCTTGAACGGCTTGTGCAGAAAATCCACAGCTTGGTAATTTTGGTGATCCTTTCATGTATAACAGGATGGGATTTTCTTTGATTTGGCGTTCAATTTTTTCGATAGTCGTCATTTATTAAGTCCTTACAACCTTTTTATATTCAGTATGTTTTATATTGAGGAAAACATGAAAGAAGAATACCACTTTATATAAGAAAGCTCTATATAAGTTTAGTTATGTATCTAAATCAATAAATTACGGATAAATCACCCTATAATTGATGAGAAAACATACGACAAGGCATGACGATCTGGGAACAAATAAAATAAGATTAATGTTGGCTTAGCGAAAAACGCCGTAAACCCTCGCCCAATGTGAAGTGCCCCCATAAAAAGCACCTAAATAAGTGTATAAATGCACATTACAGTAAAGAACACCAGATAATGTTTTAGTCGACGGATATCTGATGTCCCTGATCACACAAATTTTCAACGTCAATATCAATATCTCGTTAAATTGGATATTGATAAATTTCGTTATTTAATAGGCTTAACAATAATATCCCAACCTGTAGTACCTGAAGCGTGGTAATAATAACCGGCTTTTAATTGCTCTGGTTTTTTACTTGGCCCTTCAGCAACTAAAGTAGATTTCGTTGAGTTATTATCAATACGAATTACACCACCGCGAATACGATCTAATTCATTACCATTGAACAAGGTAATTTGTGGTGAGAAATGCGCATCACTTAAATCAATATGGATAAAAGTGTGCCCTGCATCATAAGCGGCTTTTAATTCTTTATCTGTAATGTCTTTACCATTCTCAAAGGGTAAGTCAAAAAATGCTTTTGGATCAATTTTAGCAGTCATAAATACTCCTTTTTATGAATAAACATCAATCATTAGTTCAATTTAAATTATAGATAATAATTAAACATTCTGATAAATATCCTGC
>NZ_CAWPAV010000159.1:0-2793 GCF_963885725.1 Proteus sp. G4380 | reverse complement strand
TCAGACACTTCATCACCAACAATCCAGCGTTGCTTTAAATAGCCTTCTTGCTCAAAACCAAGCTTGGTTAATAATGCCCTAGAGGCTTGGTTATCGGGATGTATATCCGCTTCTAAACGGCGTATTGATAGATGTGTTCTTAAATAATCAATAAAAGCAATCATTGCCTCATACATCAACCCTTTTCCTTGAAAGGCGTTATCAAGACAATAACCAATTTCACCACGGCAAGAATGGAGATGATGATTGAAGAATACACACATGCCAATAAGTTTATCTGTTGCTTTATCAATAATGGCTAAACGCAGATATTCCTTACGCTCCATATGCGTAATATCCTGAATAATATCTTCCTTCGCTTGTTGTATATTTTGCCAAGGAAGATGGCTCCAATAACGAGTAACCTCAGGAGAGCTCATGATCTGGAACCACTCTTGAGCATCCTTCATGGCAAAAGAGCGTAATAATAATCGCTCTGTTTCAATACGAATATCAGCATAACGCATTTTACAACTTCTCTTATTGCTGTTTAGGCGAGACAAAAGCGATACATACCGGCTCTGCCAGTGCATCAGGCTCAGAGCGAAACATGATCTCTTGAGTATCTGCTATTTTTAAACTCGGCCAATATTGTAATCCCGCATCAAAATGGGCTTTATCACAGTAATACCCCACCGGGCCAATCAATAAGACACCTTTGTCCTCTAATTGCGCCAACGTAATATGACGGTTATAAATATTAGGGGGCTGAACATCTTTCTCGACAATCCAGGGTTGGGCTGATAGCGGTCTATCTTTGCCATAAAAAGTGACCCACTCATGCATATACTCACCCCCTACATAAGATAAAGGCTGATGATAATGCTGATGCCAAGCATTCTCGACATCTTGTACAAAGGTTTTAACACCAATAAACTTTTGACCCGCATTACGCACATTAGCAGCTTGTACTACCGTATAACCAGATACCACTAACATACCAAAAACCGCTAAACCATATAACACACCACGTAATGAACGCTTAGGTATGACACTAATTGAGCCGACAAAAAGAGCGGTAGCCACTGACATAAAAGGTTGTAACCACTCAGTGATACGTCCCCCTTCATGGAAACTAAACCAAATAAAAATAATCGCTAATGGGAATAGCAAAATAAAATTCAATAATTGACTATCTTGAGAAGTACGCCAACTAACTCGCCCACCATAAAGACGTACAATTCCCCACATTAGTAGCACTGGATAGAAAACCGTTAAAGCGGCACGTAACGTACGTAAATTAAAACGTGCTTCTATTTGTGAGTCGACCCATTTAAAGGCGGCAAAGTCGTTTTGCCACAACCAAATAAAATTAGGTATGACAAACGCCAGCCAGATAGCTATTGCAAAGTAAAAATAAGGGGAGCGATAGCTTTGACGAACTTTAGGTACTAATACGCTTAATAAGAATACCGCACCAATCAGGGCTAATGAGGAGTATTTCCCCATAGTAGCCACCCCCATCACTGCAGCGAATCCACACCAATATTTGGGGTTGTCATTGATAGCGCATAAAAAGAAATAGAGCGCCCAAGGCCAGCAACCCACTAAAATATAATTATCGTTATAAGGAATGATATCGAAATTAATAATTCCTGATAAATTTAAACCTAACATGGCAAACCAAGCTAGGTGATAATTTTTGGTTAACTTATAGGCTAAATTCCAAACACCTAATAAGCCGATGGCTATCATCATAAAGTGGATAAAATACCAATAAAAGCTAAAATCAATACCACCATAAATGGCTGGCCACATAATAAAACCAACAAACCAAGGGTTTTTAGGTGAGCCCCAACCGCCATTAGTACCCCAGTTAACCGCTTCTACGGCATCATAAGGTACGGTGGGATCAAATAAATAGCTGACGATAATCCATAAAACCGCATAACCAATTATCCACCAATAAACTGGTTTGCGTAATCGAGCAAATGATAATGTCATAATAAACAGAATGTTAAGTTAATTAGTTTAAATTTATAGTTAATTGCTATCACAATACAGTAAAGTATAGTAAACCGAGCGCTACATTGTACGTGAGTAAATATTAAATTGTCTTAAATTCGTGCTTTTATCGCAAAATAGTTTCTGATAGATTGCGCAACCAATAAGATCACAAATCGAGTTACCATTATGAATATGATTAAAAGAAAACCCGCAGCTAAAACGCGTAAAAAAACACGTGAAGAGCTAAATGCAGAAGGACGTGAACGTAAGCGCCAGAAAAAGCATCGTGGCAATCCTGCTGGTAACCGTCAGCAGGAAGCGATGAAAAAAGAGCAAGCGCAAACCAATGAACAGAAAGATCCACGTATTGGTAGTAAAAAACCAATTCCACTCATCGTGGATAATCAGGCGCCTAAAGTAGATAAGAAAAAATCCGCGCCAACAAAAATGGAGCCTATGCGCTTATCGTTAGAAGAAGAGTTAGCACTCTTAGAGAATGATACTCGTTTAGATGAATTACTCTCTCGTCTGGAAGAAGGGGGTAAACTCAATCCTGAAGAGCAAGCTTATACTGAAAAAACCCTTGATCGCATCGATGCGTTAATGGCGGAATTAGGCATTGAGTTTGAAGAAGATGACGATGAAGAAAAAACAGAAGATATTATGCAGTTATTAAAAGGTAAGTAATTTATCGTTACCCTATCTTAATCTGACAGATACCAAATATATATTGGTATCTGTTCATTTCCTTTCTCTCTATTTTAAATAGTCATAATTAGAAATTATGATTTTTTATTTAAATTTATT
>NZ_CAWPAV010000158.1:0-24214 GCF_963885725.1 Proteus sp. G4380 | reverse complement strand
ACCCCATTTTAATAAAACAGGGTAATTTATAAATAAAATTGTATTGTTACTATTTTAGTATTAAAGATAAGTAATATTGAATATTGCTATCTTTAACAAGATAAATAACGCAAGATCCCTTCCGCTGCTTCTCTTCCTTGTGCTATCGCGGTGACCACCAGATCGGAGCCTCTTACAATATCACCTCCAGCAAACACCTTAGGATTGGTCGTTTGCAAAGGTAATAGTGGATCATCATTAATAATAATTCTACCCGATGATGCGTATTGAATATTATTTTCATCTAACCACGGATAGTGTGCAGGTTTAAAACCAAATGCAAGAATAACCGCATCTGCGGATAATATATGTTCGCTGCCTTCTATATATTTTAATTCCCCGTTGGTTTGTGTTTTTATTACACGAACACCGATGACGTTATTATTAGCATCTACTTCAATATCAAGGGGTTGGCGATTAAATAAAAATTCGCCACCTTCTTCTTTGGCATTTTTTACTTCACGTTTAGAGCCGGGCATATTATTTTCATCGCGACGATAAACACAAGTTACTTTAGTGGCACCTTGGCGAATAGCGGTTCGTACACAATCCATCGCCGTATCCCCACCCCCTAACACCACCACGTGCTTTTTATTGAGGTCGATATAAGGTGATTGGGGATCTTCTGCATAACCCATTAAATGGCGAGTATTACCAATTAAATAAGGTAAGGCATTATAAACCCCCATTGCGTTCTCATGGGCAAAATGACCACTCAAACTTTGATAAGTACCCAAGCCAAGGAAAACAGCATCATATTGCTCTATCAGTGTTTTTAGTGAGATATCTTTGCCTATTTCTGTATTAAGACAAAAGGTTATTCCCATTTCGCTAAATAACTCGCGTCGTCTTACCATAAGCGATTTTTCAAGTTTAAAAGAGGGAATACCGAAAGTGAGTAATCCACCGATTTCAGGGTGTTTATCATAGACTACGGGTTTTACTCCTTGGCGGATCAGCACATCAGCACAAGCCAATCCCGCAGGGCCTGCACCAATAATGGCGACTTTTTTATCTGTCATGGTGACTTGAGACAGGGAAGGGCGCCAGCCCAGCGCAAAGGCGGTATCATTGATATAGCGTTCTATATTACCAATAGTGACCGCACCAAATTCATCATTTAACGTACAAGCGCCTTCGCATAATCGGTCTTGTGGACAAACACGACCACAGATTTCCGGTAAGCTATTGGTTTGATGAGAAAGCTCTGCTGCTTCTATTATTCGTCCTTCATTGGCTAATTTTAGCCAATTAGGGATATAGTTATGCACCGGGCATTTCCATTCACAATAAGGATTACCACAGTCTAAACAGCGATCGGCTTGTGCAGAGGCTTGCTCAGCAGAAAATGCTTCATAAATTTCGACAAACTCAATTTTACGCACAGCTAACGGCTTTTTAGTCGGTTCAACGCGATTTAAGTCGATAAATTGATACACATTCTGACCCATCATTTTTCTCCTATTGTGCCTGAACGCGTAATTCAGCGACTGAACGGCGAGGATGACCTAATAAGGCATGAACATCACTCGATTTAGGTTTGACTAA
This sequence comes from Proteus sp. G4380, assembly GCF_963885725.1. NCBI lineage: Bacteria > Pseudomonadati > Pseudomonadota > Gammaproteobacteria > Enterobacterales > Morganellaceae > Proteus > Proteus sp. G4380. Next base: position 22,627 of record NZ_CAWPAV010000158.1, on the reverse strand, counting down.
TTTAAAGTGTTGTGACCAATATTCCCATTGAGAAAGTAGTCTTTCTCCTTGTTGGGAGCCAGTTAGCCGTACATGCTCTGCGATCATACCGCGAAGATGCTCTGCCAAAATCGCATAATTAGCCACGGGAAGAAGCTCAATAGAGGCGTTATTGATCCGTTGTGATAGTGTGGTATCTTCATCTAACAGATAGGCAAAGCCCCCCGTCATCCCTGCACCAAAGTTAATCCCTGTTTTACCAAGAATACAGACAATACCGCCGGTCATATATTCGCAGCCATTATCCCCAACCCCTTCAATCACCGCAATGGCGCCAGAGTTTCTGACTGCAAAACGTTCACCCGCTAATCCAGATGCATACAGTTTTCCACCTGTTGCGCCATATAAACAGGTATTTCCCATAATCGTGGTCTGATGGGCTTTAAAGGCAGAACCGACTGGCGGTGAAATAACAATGCGTCCACCCGCCATGCCTTTCCCGACATAATCATTGGCATCACCCACTAAGGTTAATTCCACCCCTTGCGCATTCCAGACGCCAAAACTTTGACCAGCAGTACCCGTAAAGTGAAGTTTTATTGGTGTAGCAGATAAACCACTTTCACCATAGGTTTTGGCAATGAGCCCGGATAACGTGGCTCCCACTGAACGGTCTGTGTTACGAATGGAAAAATAGTGGGTTTGGCTTATCTTTTGTTCGACGCCTGTGATGGTTTGCGCAACAATACGTTGATTTAATTCTCCTTTATCATAAGTATCATTGTGCTCCTGACAATAGAGCGCTTTACCTGTAGGAGAGGACGCGGTTTCTAATAATCCTGTGAGTGATAATTTTTGCTGCTTACTGGTTATCCCCTCTAAGCAAGAAAGCAAATCCGTTCTGCCGATTAAATCGGTTATTTTCCTTACGCCAAGTTGTGCCATAAGTTCACGGGTTTCTTGGGCAATAAAACGGAAATAGTTGATAACGCGTTCAGGTAAACCATGAAAATGTTGGCGGCGTAGGGTTTCATCTTGGGTCGCAACCCCCATAGCGCAATTATTTAAATGGCAAATTCGCAGATATTTACAGCCTAACGCCACCATTGGCCCTGTACCAAAACCAAAACTTTCAGCCCCTAAAATGGCCGCTTTTATAATATCAACCCCCGTTTTTAATCCACCATCAACTTGTAAGCGCACTTTATGACGCAGATTGTTGGCAACTAATGCTTGTTGCGCTTCTACTAGCCCTAATTCCCAAGGGCTACCTGCATATTTAACTGACGTTAATGGGCTGGCACCAGTACCGCCGTCATAACCTGCAATAGTAATTAAGTCTGCATAAGCTTTAGCGACTCCGGTGGCGATTGTACCAACGCCCGGCTCAGAGACCAGTTTGACAGAAATAAGCGCACGGGGATTAATCTGTTTTAAATCGAAAATCAGTTGTGCTAAATCTTCAATAGAGTAGATATCATGATGGGGAGGCGGGGAAATCAGTGTGACTCCCGGTACGGCATAACGCAGTTGCGCAATATAAGGCGTGACTTTATCACCGGGTAACTGGCCACCTTCACCGGGTTTTGCCCCTTGTGCCACTTTAATTTGTAATACATCGGCACTCATTAGATAAGACGGCGTGACACCGAAACGACCTGAAGCTATCTGTTTGATACGCGAAACTTTGTTGGTGTTGTAGCGTGCCGGATCTTCACCACCTTCTCCAGAGTTTGAAAATCCGCCTAAGGTATTCATTGCTTGCGCAAGGGCTTCATGGGCTTCTTTACTTAATGCACCAATTGACATCGCCGCAGTATCAAAGCGTTTAAACAGTTCACTTTCTGCTTCGACATCTTCAATTGCAATAGGGGTTGTGTCATTGAGAGCTAATAGATCACGTAAGGTGGTAATAGGGCGTTGTTGCACTAATTGGGAATAATGTTGGTAATCAGCATAGTCACCACTATTTACCGCTTTTTGCAACGCTTGAACCACATCAGGATTATAGGCGTGATATTCTCCTTGATGGGTATATTTTAATAACCCACCAGCGTCTAGAGGATAGCGAGTTAGCCAAGCACGTTTGGATAGATTAAATAAGTCTTGTTCAAAATCGCTAAAATCTGCACCGTTAATACGATTATCAACCCCATCGAAGCAACGTTTAACGACATTATCATGCAACCCTACGGCTTCAAATAGCTGTGAGCAACGGTAAGAGGCAACGGTGGAGATCCCCATTTTGGACATTATCTTATACAGACCTTTGTTGATCCCATTGCGATAATTGAGCATGACTTGCGCATAAGTACCGGACAATATTTTTTTATCGACTCGTTGCGCTAAGGATTCATAAGCCAGGTAAGGGTAAATAGCGGTTGCGCCAAAACCTAATAGTACAGCGAAGTGGTGGGGATCACGGGCGCTTGCAGTTTCAACAATAATATTGGCATCACAGCGTAAATTATTATCTACCAAGGCTTTTTGTACCGCACCTACCGCCATAGGCGCAGGAATAGGTAATCGCGCTTGAGTGATATTTCTGTCGGATAAAACCAGTAATACTGCACCACGATTAACCGCTTGTTGCGCCGTTTCACATAAGATGTGTAGTGCGGTTTCTAAATTATTTTCAGTCGGTTGATAGGTGATATCTAGCGTGATGGATGAATAATAAGGGCTTTCTTGATTGAGTAGTTGTTGAAAATCACTATAAAGCAAAATGGGTGATTTAAAACTGAGGCGATGGGCTTGTCCTTCCGCTTCACTAAAGACATTCATTTCGCGACCAATACAGGTTGCTAAAGACATCACATGCGCTTCTCTTAATGGATCAATCGGCGGATTGGTCACTTGCGCAAATTTTTGTCTAAAATAGTCATAAATTAAGCGTGGGCGCTGAGAAAGTACGGCAAAAGGCGTGTCATCTCCCATCGAGCCGGTGGCTTCCTGCCCATTTTCAGCCAGTACATGCAAAATCGTTTCCAGCTCTTCTTGGCTATAAGCGAACTGTTTTTGGTATGTCGCCAGTAAGCTATCATCAAAAGCGCGCTCTCCTGTCGCTTGTGGCTCAGGCAATTGCTCAAAAGGGATCAGACGTTTAACGTTACGCTCCAACCAAAGTTTATACGGGTGTCGCCTTTTTAAATCTTCGTCAGTTTCAGCAGAATGTAAAATGCGACCTTGATAAGTATCTATTACCATTAGTTCGCCAGGGCCGACACGCCCTTTTTCTAGAACTTCATCAGGTTGATAATCCCAAATGCCAATTTCAGAAGCACAGGTAATAATATTATCGGTCGTGATAACATAGCGAGCTGGACGCAGGCCATTTCTATCGAGTGTACAGGCTGCATAGCGACCGTCAGATAACACGATCCCCGCAGGTCCATCCCAAGGCTCCATATGCATAGAGTTAAAATCAAAAAAAGCACGTAGATCATCATCCATTTGTGGATTATTTTGCCATGCGGGCGGCACTAATAGGCGCATAGCGCGGACAATATCCATCCCCCCATTAAGAAAGAGTTCGAGCATATTATCCAGTGAGCTTGAGTCTGAGCCACTCTCATTTACAAAAGGCGCTGCAGTTTGTAAATCGGGGATCAGCGGCGTATGAAATTTATAGGCTCTTGCTCTTGCCCATTGACGATTTCCGGTAATGGTATTGATTTCACCATTATGGGCAAGATAGCGAAAAGGCTGCGCAAGCGGCCATTTTGGGGTGGTATTGGTGGAAAAACGTTGATGAAAAAGACAGATGGACGATTCCATCCGTAAATCCGCTAAGTCAGTAAAAAAGCGAGGCAAATCAATTGCCATGCACAGCCCTTTATAGACAGTCACTAAATTAGAGAGGCTACAAATATAAAAATCATTATCGGTAATACGTTTTTCAATTCGGCGACGAGCGATAAATAAGCGGCGCTCAATATCATTAATACGCCATCCGGCAGGCGCATTGACAAAAATTTGTTCTATTGACGGTAAAGAAGAGAGGGCGATACTGCCTAAAATATCTGTGTTAGTTGGTACTTTACGCCAGCCAACGATAGAGAGTGTTTCTCGTTGCAATTCTTCTTCAACAATTTGACGGCACTGTGCAGCAATAGCATTATCTTGGCTTAGAAATAGCATGCCGACCGCGTAATTGTTCGCTAAATGCCAGCCATTTTCCTCGGCAATTAACTGAAAAAAACGCGTTGGTTTTTGTAATAATAACCCACAACCATCGCCGGTTTTTCCATCAGAAAGGATCGCGCCACGATGCTGCATACGGGCAAGGCCATGGATCGCATTTCTGACAATTTTATGGCTGGCTTTCCCCTCAATATGGGCTATTAACCCAAAACCACAATTCTCTTTTTCCGCTGTTTTTTGATAGAGCATAGTTTGCTTCCTACTCAGTTTATGGGCACCTCAAGAACGAGCGCAAAAGGAACGATTTTGTCTCAAGGGTGTAGGTAAATTTATGGGTGCTCATCGGGTGATGGTGTCTTTAGCTTTGCTATCTCGGTTTTTTATTTTGCTAAGCTACTAGTCAAATTATCGATAAATAAAAAACAGGTCAATCAGCAAGGATATTTGACTATAGCCAGCGTGATGAGCGTTTTTTTTCTTTAATTATTTGATAAATAAAAATATTATTTGAAAATTATTTCATTGGTTATGGGATAGTGAGTGTGAGCTATCTCACTTTTTTTATGGGGTTCTGCTTTATTGCATTCTTTGATGTTAGATAATGCCAGTGAATTTATCTTAATTATTAATCTATTTTAGTATTTTATTGTTTTTATACTTTTTATCTAAAAAAAGACAAATTGCATTTTTTAATTTCTCTCTTTGGTAAAGAATATAACTATTATTTATGTAATACCTCTATAAATTGTTTTTATAAATGCTCGCGGGGAAAAAGGAGGATCACTGATACAAAATAATGCAAAGGCAAGATACAAGGTGAAAAATCGTGTTTTGGCTACAATTTTCTGAATGTTCACCACTTCGTCAATGTATTTTTAAGGTATCATTCTCTAGATTCAATCTATTGGAGTTTTCAATGAAATTGCTCAAAGGGCTTGCCCAATATTATGTAGATTTAATGATGAGGCTAGGGTTAATCCGCTTCTCATTACTGTTAGCATCCGCATTGGTTGTATTAGCGATGGTCGTACAGATGGCCGTGACATTCCTACTTGCCGGTGATGTCACTAGTATCGATCTGGTACGCTCTATCTTCTTTGGTTTGATTATTACCCCTTGGGCTGTCTATTTTCTTTCCGTGGTGGTAGAGCAACTTGAAGAATCACGACGTCGTTTATCGCGGATGGTCGATAAATTAGGCGTAATGCGACAGCGAGACTTAGAGCTGAATTCACAATTAAAAGAGAATATTGAGCAATTAAATTTAGAGATCCAAGAGCGTGAAAAAGTAGAAAAAGCCCATCTTGAACTATTGGAAAAACTCAAAAGTGAAATGAAGCGTCGTGAATTGACGCAAATTGAACTAGAGCAACAATCTTCCTTGTTACGCTCCTTCTTAGATGCCTCGCCAGATCTGGTCTACTATCGCAACGAAGATAATGAATTTTCTGGTTGTAACCGTGCTACAGAGCTATTGACCGGTAAAAGTGAAAAGCAATTAATTGGCTTAACACCACTGGATGTGTATGACGAAGATATCGCCGTCAAAGTGATGGAAACCGATGAGAAAGTCTTTCGCCATAATGTGTCACTCACTTATGAGCAGTGGTTGGTGTATCCGGATGGGCGTAAAGCGTGTTTTGAGTTACGCAAAGTGCCCTTTTATGACCGAATTGGTAAGCGTCACGGCTTAATGGGCTTTGGACGTGACATTACAGAGCGTAAGCGCTATCAAGACGCGTTAGAAAATGCTAGCCGTGATAAGACCACCTTTATTTCTACAATCAGCCATGAGCTACGTACGCCGCTTAATGGGATTGTGGGGTTAAGTCGTATTTTATTGGATACCGAATTATCACCAGAACAGCTCAACTACTTAAAAACTATCCATGTCAGTGCCATAACGTTAGGTAATATTTTTAACGATGTGATTGAAATGGATAAAATTGAGCGCAGAAAGATCCAGCTTGATAACCAACCTATCGACTTTACTGAATTTATCTCTGATTTAGAAAACCTATCGGGATTATTAGTCCAGCCTAAAGGGTTAAAATTCACCTTAGAAGCGCAAGAAACGTTACCGCATAAAATTACCACCGATGGGACTCGTTTGCGTCAAATCTTATGGAACTTAATTGGTAATGCGGTGAAATTTACCCAAGAAGGGGAAATTAAAGTACGCATTTGGCAAGAAGCGCCTGATAAGTTGTTCTTTGAGGTGAAAGATAGTGGTATTGGTATCCCTCAAGGTGAACTTGAGAAAATCTTTGCCATGTACTATCAGGTCAACGACAGTCAAGGTGGACGTTCTGCAACGGGAACAGGTATTGGTCTTGCTGTCTCAAAACGCTTAGCACAGCATATGGGAGGCGATATTCATGTGGAGAGTGAGTTAGGGCATGGTTCTATCTTTACGCTTTCCATTGTCGCTCCTGCGATTAAAGAGCAAAGTGATTTTGAAAAGGATGATGAATTATTGCTTCCTGCCCTTAATATCTTACTGGTTGAGGATATTGAGCTAAATGTTATCGTAGCATGTTCAGTATTAGAAAAATTAGGCAACACGGTAGATGTGGCGATGACTGGGCAAGAGGCTTTGCAAATGTTTAAGCCGGGTGAATATGACTTAGTATTGTTAGACATTCAATTACCTGATATGACCGGATTTGATATTTCAAGAAAATTACGTCAAGAGTTTGATAGCAGTGAATTGCCGCCATTGATTGCCTTAACCGCCAATGTCTTAAAAGACAAAAAAGAGTATTTAGACGCTGGAATGAATGATGTGCTCAGTAAACCGCTTTCTGTGGATGCGTTGACAGCCATTATTAATAAATTCTGGGGAGATGAAGCGGTTTCCGTGACATCGAGTGAGTCACCTCAATTGTTGAGTAAAAATGAAGAGTTACTCGATATCGACATGCTGAATCAATACATCGAACTTGTCGGACCTCAATTAATCACGGATGGTTTAGATGTTTTTGAAAAGATGATGCCAAGTTACCTGTCTGTCCTTGAATCTAATCTGACGGCACGTGATCAAAAGGGCATCACTGAGGAAGGACATAAAATCAAAGGCGCGGCAGGCTCTATAGGTTTAAAACATTTACAGCAACTGGCAAAACAGATCCAATCTCCAGAATTACCTGCATGGTGGGATAATGTTCAGGAATGGGTAGATGAGTTAGAAAGAGATTGGAGAAAGGATGTAGAAAGTTTAAGAAACTGGTTGGCAGACGCTAGAAAAAAATAACCCCAACCGAAGGTTGGGGTGCGCGAATACTGCGCCAACACCAGGGAAACTTTTCTACTCGCTTTTTTGATTATCATTACATAGGCGAATAGGATGAAGCTATTCCATACATCATACAAGCAACAAAATAGCAAATATAAGTTTTTTTGTTACAAGAAACATTTAAATATGTGATGGCGATTGGTGTTTACACCTATAAATGGGTAACTAGTAATCTACTACAAATGGAGAAAGATATGAAATCAATTGCGGTAATTTTAAGTGGTTGTGGTGTCTTTGATGGCAGTGAAATTCACGAATCAGTGCTCACAATGCTTGCTTTAAGCCAAAATAAAGCTGAGGTTCATTATTTTTCACCTAATGATTTTCAACCTACTGTAATTAATCATATTACTGGAGAAGAAAAAGCAGAAAAAAGGAATATGATGGAGGAGGCTTCACGTATTTCTCGTGGAAAAATATCGCCTTTATCAGATGCTAAGGCTGAAAACTTTGATGCGGTAATTATCCCCGGAGGTTTTGGTGCAGCAAAGAACTTATGTAATTTCGCCACGAAAGGTGTTCAGTGTGAAATTAACCAACAGCTCTTAACTTTTGTTCAAAAGATGCATCAACAGAAAAAACCACTAGGTTTAATGTGTATCGCCCCCGTTATGTTACCAAAGATGTTAAATGCCCCAGTAAAACTAACCATTGGTAATGATGCAAAAACGGCAGAAATGATCACCGAAATGGGAGGGGTACATATTAATTGTCCTGTCGACGAAATAGTGGTTGATGATGAGTATCGGGTTGTGACCACCCCTGCATATATGCTGGCAGAATCGATAGCACAAGCTCAGGTGGGGATTGAGAAGCTGGTTAAAAAAGTACTAGAAATGGCATAACAATAGAGTGAATACAGCAGATGGTACTAGTGAGAAAGTTAAAGAAACTATTAATTATTCTAATTGCTTTGTGGTTAGGGATAGTTGTCCTGTTTTCTTTTTTACCGGTGCCTTTTTCTGCTGTAATGCTACAAAGACAAATTTCTTCGTGGAGTAAGTTTGATTTTTCTTATGTATCACGTTCTACATGGGTTAATGAAAATGAGATATCCCCACAGATCTATTTAGCGGTAATAGCCTCTGAAGATCAAAATTTTCCAAAACATTGGGGATTTGATTTCGATGCGATTGAAAAAGTTTTCCAAAATAGCCTGCAAAGCTCAAAAACGATACGAGGTGCCTCTACTATTTCACAACAAACGGTCAAAAACTTATTTTTGTGGGATGGGCGTAGTTGGATAAGAAAAGGACTTGAAGCCGGAATGACGCCAGTGGTGGAGCTGATTTGGTCTAAAAAACGTATTTTAACCGTTTATCTGAATATCGTAGAGTTTGGCGACGGTATTTTTGGGGTTGAGCAGGCTTCTCAGCACTATTTTCGCAAGCCTGCTAAACAACTCACCGCCCATGAGGCGGCTTTATTAGCCGCTGTTTTACCTAATCCACATATTCTTCATGTTAATAAGCCTTCCGCGTATTTGCTAAAACGTCAGCAGTGGATCTTAAATCAAATGCGATTAATGGGAGGAACTTCGTTTTTAAGCAAAAATGCGTTGTTATAACCGTTAAAATACTTTTTTTATTGACTCGTCATTTTGTGACGCCATTGTTGCTATTGCATTCGGATCGTTTGCTTGGCGAGATTGGGTGCGAAATTGCGATGGTGTCATACCATATTTACGTTTAAATGCGTCACAAAAATAAGCATTACTACCAAAACCACAGCGATGACTAATTTGAAACACAGAATAGTTAGAAAAGGTGAGGTAATTTAATGCGATCCCCATTCTGACATCCAACAGTAATTGGCAAAACGAAACGCCCTCTTTACTTAAATGGCGACGTAATGTTGATGGCGTAGTATAGAGCGTTTTTGCTACATCCTCTAAATGCCATTTACGTTGCGGATCTTGTGTTATTAGATGAGTAATCGCCTGATTTTTTGGCTCATCATAATTAAAACGAAAAATATTAAGAATATCGACCCCTTCGTGATAAACCGCCAGCAAAATAAAAAAGAGGCTCTGTTGCATAAACAGGGTCTCTTGAGAGGGGGTGCCATGTTCAAGCGGTAGACATTGCTGAAGTAACGTAAAATTAGTTTTAACCACCTCAGGTGTTGATAGATGATAATCAGGAAGATGACGAGTAATCGGCGCCCCTGATTTTATTAATGGTTTAAGTAAAGAGAACACAGATTGTAATTCAGTTTCAGACAGTACTAAGGTATGTAATTCAATCGGTTTGGTCGGGAAAAAATTTGTCACATCACAAGAAACTTGACTATATTTAGGAATAATCAACGTGAGATTAGTGGTGACTGTGATAGTTTGCCCATTAATACAAATCTCACCTTTTGCACCATATACCATCGCGATCATCGGGTTTTCGATGTAAAACGTTTTTAAGGATATTTGGTTAGAAGAAAGTATGTGTTTGTATTCCATTGTCTTAGATATACCACAGGCAAGTTCAAAATGAACATGGGTTAAAATAAACAAAGCTTAAAGTTAACCACTTAATTTGTGAACTTATAAGCAGTAAGCATGGGTTTTATTATCACAATATTCCTATTGCGAAACCGCGTCGTTATACCGAATAGTATAAGAGTGGCTCAGAATATAATCTTGTTGCTGAGCAATAACAATATCGATATCTGTTCATTTTTTACTTTTATTTTTACCATTGTTATTTTTTCTAAACAAATTGCTGTTTATTTAAAACGCATTTTTTGAAACTCGGTGTAAAATCGCGCGGCATTGATGGAGCGCTTTATCCTGTTTGAGGAAAATGCAATTTATCTTTATTCACACCCTACCCAACATTCATTTCATTATTTTCTCGGTGATTTTGAATGACATAATCTGATGGGTAGTGCGGTATATATTCGTCTATTTCCTGATTTATTTGATCAATTTTGCCAAGTTGGCAGGAGTGGGTATGCCTGACTTTTCTGAGAAGGGTTGGCTTGCTGACATCGCTTTACGATATGAGTTAAAGCGAGGAAAGACATGTCTTACTGAAAAACGTCATCTCGGCCCCTTAATGGTTCAGCGACCTTTTTATCCAGAGCAAGGTGTTGCACATACCTATTTGTTGCATCCTCCTGGTGGGGTGGTCGGTGGTGATACGTTATCCATTAATATTAATGTGCAACCTTACGCACATGCCCTATTAACAACGCCGGGGGCGACAAAATTTTATCGTAGTGCAGGAGGCACTGCATCGCAAACGCAGACATTGACGGTTGCACAAGAGGGCTTTTTAGAGTGGTTACCCCAAGAGAATATCTTTTTTCCTGATGCTCAAGTGTGTTTAACCACACATATTCATTTAGCCTCATCAGCGAAATTTATCGGCTGGGAAATGCAGTGTTTTGGACGCCCAGTTTTAAATGAGTGGTTTGAAACTGGCAAGGTAAAAGGGCGCTTAAATTTTTATGTTGATGAGAGATTAATTTTAACAGAGTCAATGCGGGTTGAAGGCTTACAAAAACAAGCTGCCGCAATGCGTGAATTTCCTATGTTTGGCTCGCTTTATATTTATCCTGCAACCGATGCATTAAAAGAGATTATTCAACACCATTTAGAGAAGATAAATCCGCTAGTTGAATATGGTTTAACGGATGTTGATGGCATTTTAGTTTTACGTGTATTAGGGACGCAAACCGAGCCGATGATGGCGTGTTTTGCGCAAGTATGGCAAATCGTCAGACAGCACTGGCTAGGTTATTGCCCTGAGCCACCGCGGATCTGGGCGACATAATCGTTTATTTTAGGAGCAGAAATGGAATTAACACCAAGAGAAAAAGATAAATTACTGCTTTTTACTGCAGGCCTTGTTGCAGAAAGACGTTTAGCTAAGGGATTAAAACTTAATTACCCTGAAGCTGTCGCCTTGATTAGCTGCGCCATTATGGAAGGCGCACGAGAGGGGAAAACAGTTGCTCAATTAATGAGTGAAGGACGTACTGTTTTAACCGCAGAGCAAGTAATGGAAGGGGTGCCAGAGATGATAAAAGATGTTCAAGTAGAGTGCACTTTCCCCGATGGCACCAAATTGGTTTCAATTCACTCACCTATTGTGTAGGTAATAACATGATCCCCGGTGAAATTAGAGTTAATGCAGCATTAGGCGATATTGAACTGAATGCTGGTCGCGAGACAAAAACCATACAGGTGGCTAATCATGGCGATAGGCCTGTACAAGTCGGCTCTCATTACCACTTTTATGAAGTGAATGAGGCACTCAGATTTACACGTGAAGAGACATTAGGTTTTCGTTTAAATATTCCTGCTGGTATGGCTGTGCGCTTCGAGCCCGGTCAAAGCCGCACTGTTGAGTTAGTGGCTTTTGCAGGAAAACGTGAAATTTATGGTTTTCATGGCAAAGTGATGGGTAAATTGGAGAGTGAGAAAAAATGAAAACTATCTCACGTCAAGCTTATGCGGATATGTTTGGCCCAACAACAGGCGATCGTTTGCGATTAGCAGATACCGAGCTGTTTCTTGAAATTGAAAAAGATTTCACCACTTATGGCGAAGAGGTCAAATTTGGTGGTGGTAAAGTTATTCGTGATGGTATGGGGCAAAGCCAAGTTGTTAGTGCTGAGTGTGTCGATGTTCTGATCACCAATGCCATTATTTTAGATTATTGGGGCATTGTAAAAGCAGATATTGGCATTAAAGATGGCCGTATTGTCGGTATTGGTAAGGCAGGTAATCCAGATGTTCAGCCCAATGTGGATATTGTCATTGGCCCCGGAACAGAAGTTGTTGCGGGAGAAGGTAAAATTGTCACTGCTGGTGGTATTGATACCCATATCCACTTTATTTGTCCGCAACAAGCCCAAGAAGGTCTCGTTTCTGGCGTAACCACCTTTATTGGTGGAGGAACAGGCCCTGTGGCGGGTACTAATGCAACCACAGTTACCCCCGGTATTTGGAATATGTACCGCATGTTAGAGGCGGTGGATGAATTACCTATTAATGTGGGGTTATTTGGTAAAGGTTGTGTCAGTCAGCCCGAAGCAATCCGCGAACAAATAACAGCGGGTGCTATAGGTCTTAAAATACATGAAGACTGGGGGGCAACGCCAATGGCAATTCACAATTGCCTTAATGTCGCCGATGAAATGGATGTACAGGTGGCTATTCACTCTGACACCTTAAATGAAGGTGGTTTTTATGAAGAGACAGTAAAAGCCATTGCCGGTCGAGTGATCCATGTATTCCATACCGAAGGTGCAGGTGGTGGTCATGCCCCTGATGTGATCAAGTCGGTAGGAGAGCCCAATATTTTACCTGCATCAACCAACCCAACGATGCCTTATACCATTAATACCGTGGACGAGCATCTTGATATGTTGATGGTCTGTCATCATCTCGATCCCTCTATTCCTGAAGATGTGGCATTTGCTGAATCTCGTATTCGTCGCGAAACCATTGCTGCAGAAGATATCTTACATGATATGGGGGCAATTTCGGTGATGTCGTCAGACTCACAAGCCATGGGACGAGTCGGAGAAGTTATCTTACGCACTTGGCAGTGTGCACATAAAATGAAATTGCAACGAGGCACATTAGCGGGTGATAGCGCAGATAATGATAATAATCGTATTAAACGTTATATCGCTAAATACACGATTAACCCGGCACTGGCACATGGTATTGCTCATACGGTGGGATCAATAGAAAAAGGTAAACTTGCGGATATCGTGCTATGGGATCCTGCTTTCTTTGGCGTCAAACCGGCACTTATCATAAAAGGTGGTATGGTCGCTTATGCGCCAATGGGGGATATTAATGCGGCTATTCCAACACCGCAACCGGTTCATTATCGTCCAATGTATGCCTGTCTAGGAAAAGCCAAATATCAAACGTCGATGATCTTTATGTCAAAAGCGGGTATTGAGGCGGGAGTGCCAGAAAAATTAGGCTTAAAAAGCTTAATTGGTCGTGTTGAGGGCTGTCGTCATATCACAAAAGCTTCGATGATCCACAATAACTATGTTCCTCATATCGAGTTAGATCCACAAACTTACATCGTTAAAGCGGATGGTGTACCACTGGTTTGTGAGCCAGCGACTGAATTACCGATGGCTCAACGCTATTTCTTATTTTAACCAGCGTTTTTATTGAGAATTTATTGAATGAAAAAATTTACTCAGGTTATTGATCAACAAAAAGCGCTTGAACTAACCTCTACAGAAAAGCCAAAGTTAACCCTTTGTCTTACCATGGATGAGCGCACCAAAAGTCGCTTAAAAGTGGCTTTAAGTGACGGGCAAGAAGCCGGGCTATTTTTGCCTCGAGGCACCGTACTTAAAGAGGGGGATATTCTGCTGTCAGAAGAGGGCGATGTTGTCACCATTGAAGCGGCTAAAGAGCAAGTATCAACGGTTTATAGTGACGATCCATTATTGCTTGCTCGTGTTTGTTATCACTTAGGTAACCGACATGTACCATTGCAAATAGAAGCGGGTTGGTGTCGTTATTTTCACGATCATGTATTAGATGATATGGCTCGCGGCTTAGGGGCTACGGTGGTGGTTGGCTTAGAAAAATACCAACCTGAGCCGGGGGCTTATGGTGGGTCATCCGGTGGTCATCACCACCACCATGATCACCACCATTAATGGCACTGCGATCATCAAAGGAGGTGCATGATGCTAGCTGATCTGCGCTTATATCAATTAGTTAGCCCCTCTCTTCCGGTAGGTGCTTTTACTTATTCTCAAGGGTTAGAGTGGGCCATTGAAAAAGGTTGGGTATGCTCAGCAGAAACCTTGTCAGATTGGTTAAGCGCACAAATGACCGGAACATTAGCCACACTCGAGCTTCCTATATTGCGGCAATTACAAACGAGTTTGGCAAAGGGTGATAGCGATACAGTGAAATATTGGTGTGACTTTATGGTCGCAAGTCGCGAAACCAAAGAGTTAAGGCAGGAAGAGCGTCAACGGGGGATTGCTTTTGCCCGTTTACTCCCTCAATTAGGCATTGAATTAGACGATACGTTACAACAGCGGGTTAAACAGACGCAATTAATGGCGTTTGCGTTAGCTGCCGTGCATTGGCATATCGATAGTGAAAAGCTCTGTTGTGCCTATGTTTGGGGCTGGTTAGAAAATACGGTGATGTCTGGGGTAAAACTGGTGCCATTAGGGCAAAGCGCAGGGCAAAAAATGTTGTTTGCTCTAGCTGAGCAGATCCCCGCTATTGTTGAGTTATCGGCACATTGGCCACAAGAGGATATTGGCAGTTTTACGCCAGCTCAAGTGATCGCCAGTAGTCGCCATGAAACTCAATATACTCGACTTTTTCGTTCATGAGATAAAGAGATGCAAGAATATAATCAACCACTGCGTATTGGTGTTGGTGGCCCTGTTGGATCAGGAAAAACAGCACTATTAGAAGTTCTTTGTAAAGCTATGCGCGATAGTTACCAAATCGCTGTTGTTACCAATGATATATATACACAAGAAGATGCAAAAATTTTAACTCGTGCGCAGGCTCTTGATGCTGATCGGATCATTGGTGTTGAAACAGGAGGATGTCCTCATACGGCTATTCGTGAAGATGCTTCAATGAATTTGGCTGCTGTAGAAGAGTTGGCGATGCGCCATAAAAACTTAGATATTGTTTTTGTCGAAAGTGGCGGAGATAACTTAAGTGCGACCTTTAGCCCTGAATTGGCTGATCTTACTATTTATGTTATTGATGTTGCAGAAGGTGAGAAGATCCCTCGCAAAGGGGGACCGGGGATCACACATTCTGATCTGCTGGTGATCAACAAGATCGATCTTGCGCCTTATGTGGGAGCGTCATTAGAAGTGATGGAAGCGGATACAGCAAAAATGCGTCCTGTGAAACCTTATGTTTTTACTAACTTAAAAGAGAAAGTAGGTTTAGAGACGATTATCGATTTTATTATTGATAAAGGTATGTTGAGACGTTAATCACTATGAGTACCAGTATCGGTTATCGCTGTTACAATGACCGATACTGGTAAAATAATACGCTATCACCACGTGATACCCATCAGCGATACATTTAGTTTAGATAGGTAAATGCCGTTGTTACTTTAACAACACCTTTGGTTTCGCTGGCAATTTTAGCGGCTGCAGCCCCTTCTTGACGGGTCAATATCCCTAATAAGAATACTTCGCCATTTTCGGTGATCACTTTTACGGAAGATGATTTGACAGCATCGCTAGCTAAAATTTGTGAACGTACTTTAGTGGTTAACCATGTATCTGAAGAAGCAGTGCCTAATGTCACAGGCTCACCTTGGCGAACTTCATTATAAACATTGTTTACTCCTTCCACTTTGCTGGTAACTTGTTTGGCCGTCTCAGCAACCGACATATCTGGACTTTGCCCAGTTAACAATACATTACCTTGATAAGCGGTGGCGACAATGCGCGCATTACTGTTCTTGATCTGTTGGTTTTTATTTAGAGCACCAGAAACTCGGGCTTCCAATGTGCCATCATCAACTTGTTGTCCTAATGAACGAGGATCGGTTGCGGTTTTGCCTGCAACGGCAGCAGTACCCACCACAGCGGCACCAATACAGCCTTGTAGCAATAGCGCGGAACAAAGTACTGCGGTAATCGGAAGCAATTTCATAGTAACTCCTTAGTCATCCTGATGTGGGAATAATGTATTATCAATTAAGTCGCAGAGACAATTGACCGTTAACATCTGCACTTCCTGTATTCTGACTGTACGCTGAGAGGGGATCCTGATCTCCACATCTTGAGGGCCTAATAATCCAGCAAGCTCACCGCCATCATAGCCAGTCAGTGCAACAATGGTCATATCTCGAGTAACAGCGGCTTCAACAGCTTTAATAATGCTTCTGCTATTACCATGAGTGGAAATAGCTAACAGTACATCACCTGCTTGCCCTAATGCCCGTACTTGTTTGGCATAAATTTCATCATGTTGCTGATTTCCCATAATGGCGGTCATCACAACACTGTCGGTATTTAAAGATAATGCCGGTAAACTTGGGCGCTCTGTTTCAAAACGATGGATCATACTAGCAGCAAAGCGTTGAGCCGTTGCTGCTGAGCTACCGTTGCCACAGCTTAATATTTTATGTCCGTTTAACAAAGATTGAACCATCATCATGGCAGCTCTGGAAATGGCATCGGGTAACGCTTCTGCTGCTGCAATTTGAGTTTGAATACTCTCTGTAAAGCAGACTTTTATTCTATCAAGCACGTTAAGACCTATATAATCTAATTTAACGAATAAATTCCGTATGATCGAGAATGTTTTTTAGCCATATTAACTGGCGTTGATCAAATGCACAAATATCAAAGCGACAGTTAACCGTCTCGATACTTTGTTGGCGCTGAGCTAACCAACAATTGGCGGCGTACCATAAGCGGCGCCGTTTACTGTAGGTCACTGAGCTGATTGCATCACCAAATTGTGCACTACGCCGAAAGCGGACTTCAACAAATATCCATGTTCTATTACCCTGCATAATAAGATCAATTTCTCCACAGGGATATCGGACATTACGCTCAATTAACTTTAACCCTTGTTGGCGCAAGTAATTTAACGCTTTTCTCTCATAATATTGTCCGACTAGATAAGTACTTTTAGGAATAATCATCCATGATTTCCTGATGTTATCTCTTATAAATAAACCGCCTCAAGATAAAGTCAGCTCCTTATCTGGAGACTTCAAAGAGGCGGTTTATGGGGGAAATTGCTTACTTATTGTCCCACAGGTTCAATTTTACCTTGTTTAAATTGCATCCATGGGAGTTGTCGATAAATAGTGCAATTATCTTCCACACGTAAAGAGCCAGAAACACCATTGAACTGTAAGGTTCCTTTGGTGAGTTCATTGTAATTGTTTGCTAATGACCATGCATCAATACCCATAGCGTAAAGGCGCATTAATGAGTAATCGTTCGCAAATTTACTGGATGCTTTTTGCATTAACGGTAAATTTGCTCCCGTCATAAGAGGAATATCACTAAATTGGATACCGTCCATTTCCATACGAAAATCTGGCCCCATTCCCCCTTGATTACTGCGTGAACTGACATAAATCGGTGGGCGTTTTTTGGTACTGATTGCCATATCAATCATTGGTTTAATCAATGTTAACTCATCGCTAGTGGCAATGATATACACAGAATCGATAGCACCGTTTGTTGTTGGCATTGAAGCGGTATCTAATGGCAGTGGTGCATTGTCTGTTGGCAATACCGGGGTTCCTGTCATTCGAATACCCACGCCACGATTAATTGAACTTTTTAGACTATCAAGAGAGCCGAAAGTTTGTTGTAAGACGGTTCCACCCCCGCTAAGCTGCCACTCATCCGCAAAAGTTTGTGCCATTCTTTGACCGAATTTATTGTCAGGAACGATAATGAGTGGGTTAGATTTTTGTTGCTGGCGTAAGTGTTGAGCCGCATTACGAGTTTCATCTTCTGGGGAAAGTGAAAAGAAACACACTGTAGTAGCAAGAGGAATATTATCAACTTCATTTAGTGCTAAAACAGGTAAACCACTTTTTAACTCAATAGTTTTGATCACTTCGGGTTTTAATAGTGGCCCCACAATTAAATCAGCACCCTCTTGTTGCACTTGTTTCAGTAACAGATCAATGGGTTGGCTATTGGTATCATACATAATCACTTGGCGATTATTTTGGACAATAGGATCTAATTGCACGCGGCTATTACCCGCAAAGGCTTCGGTTTCTTTTGCTGAAGTAGCATCACTATTTTCAGAGCTTTCCGCTGTATTATCATCCGTTGAATTATCGTTTTCCGTTGTTGCTGTGTCTGCATTCGGAGATGAAATACCTAATTCTGCTAAAATGGAAGCTAAACTATCTTGTTGGGGCGCTTCTGGCGCTGCGTTAGCTTGAGGTTGAGGTAAACCTTCTTTAGCATCGGTAAAGCCTTGCATAATAGCATTACCAAACACTTTAGCTTGTCCTGTTAACGGTAATAATAATGCGATTTTTCCGCTGTTACTGACGGCAGATTGTGATTGGCGCAATAACAGCGTCGGTAATGTTAGCGCTCCTGGATTGCGTGGATAGCGTGTTTGCCATTCGCGTATTGCTTGGGATAATTTACCCGCATCATCTTGGTTATATTCATAAGTGTTGAGTAAATCTAACCAGCCTTGTAATGTATTTTCATCAGCTTTGATTACCACACTACGACGTTGTTCAGGCGTAAGCTTCGTGAGTGTTAACCAAGTATCATCAATATTTTGCTGATGTAATACAGGATCAGTGATAAGGGGTTCTAGGCCAATATAGGCACGGATCACATCTAAAGAGGCTTGTCCGTTCGCATCATCAATGACTTTCTGAAATTGTTTCATTTCCACTTGCGCTTTTTCAGCAGGTGTCAGTGGCTGTTGTTGTTGCCCCGTCAGGGTACAACCTGACATAATCAAGGCAGAAAGTATTGCAGTATAGGATAAACCTGTTTTAAAACGCACAAAAATTGAGGAAAGCATACTGTACCCAGTGATGTTTTATAATTATGCTCAATTTTAAATCGGTCATTCGGAATAAACAATGAATCAACCTAATCGAGCAGCGGTAACGACATCCACACTGTACATAGTACCCACACCCATTGGTAATCTGGGCGATATCACCCAGCGGGCACTTGATGTGCTGTCTCATGTCGATTTAATAGCTGCAGAAGATACCCGTCATACAGGGCTTCTATTACAGCATTTTGCCATTAACGCACGTTTGTTTGCGTTACATGATCATAATGAACAGCAAAAAGCAGATCAATTAATTAGCAAATTACAACAAGGGCTAAGTATCGCATTAGTCTCTGATGCAGGTACACCATTAATTAATGATCCCGGCTATCATTTAGTCAATCAGTGTCGCAAAAACGGTATAAAAGTGGTGCCATTACCTGGGGCATGTGCGGCAATTACCGCGCTATCAGCCGCCGGATTACCTTCTGACCGTTTTTGTTATGAAGGTTTTTTACCAGCAAAAACAAAAAGTCGTCAAGATTGTTTGCGTGATTTAGCACAAGAGCCTCGTACTTTAATCTTTTATGAGTCCACCCACCGTTTATTAGATAGTTTAGCGGATATGGTGACGGTTTGGGGGGAAGCGCGCTATGTTGTATTGGCAAGAGAATTAACCAAAACGTGGGAAACCATTCAAGGAATGCCTGTTGGGGAATTACTTAACTGGGTTCGTGAAGATGAAAATCGCCGTAAAGGGGAAATGGTATTAATTGTGGAAGGGTATCAAAAGCCACAAGAAGACCATTTTGCCCCAGAAGTATTACGCACATTGGCGATTTTACAAAAAGAGTTACCTTTGAAAAAGGCGGCAGCAGTTACCGCTGAGATTTATGGCGTGAAGAAAAATGCATTGTACAAACACGTCATTGCGCAAAATGAAGCGGAACAAGATCAGTAAAACGATTTTTTGTTTCTTTCGCTATACATTAACGCGGAAAATCCTTATAATCCGCCCCCTGAGTTGACTAGACAACCGCTGCTTTATCGTTGTCCCTTCGGGGAGACGGATAGAGGGGAGGAAAGTCCGGGCTCCATAGGGCAGGGTGCCAGATAACGTCTGGGAGGCGCGAGCCTACGACAAGTGCAGCAGAGAGTAAACCGCCGATGGCCTGTTTACAGGATCAGGTAAGGGTGAAAGGGTGCGGTAAGAGCGCACCGCGCAACTGGTAACAGTTTGTGGCATGGTAAACTCCACCCGGAGCAAGACCAAATAGGGGTTCTTATGGTGCGGCCCGCATTGAACCCGGGTAGGTTGCTGGAGCCAGCGCGCAAGTTCTGGCCTAGATGAATGGTTGTCCACGACAGAACCCGGCTTAACGGTCAACTCACCTTATATAAAACCCTCGATTCACTCTGTGGCTCGAGGGTTTTCTGCTTTATTGCTATTGCTATTGCTAGTGTGATGATAAATGATTGCTCGCTGATATCGCTAGCTGATTAAGAAACGATATCAATAAAAAGACCACGAAAAGCCTTTTGACATCTTAGCGCTAGCATATTGCTATCTTGAATAAAAGCACCATCACCACAACGGATTTCCCCAAGCTCTTGCTCTGAGGTTTGGAAATGGACACCGCCTTTGATAGATTGCAAATAGCCTTTCTGACCCTGTATCGGCAAGGTTATTTCATCCCCTTGTGCTAAGTTAATATGATAGAGCCAGATATTTTGCCTTAGCATCAAACTGCCATTATCCCCTGATGGGGAAGCCAATAATTGATATTTTAAATCTTCATTTAAAGCTAATTTTTGTGAAGCGATGCTCTCTTGTTGTGGGCACGCATTTAGCCATAATTGAATACGAGTTAATGGCGTATCTGGACTACTATTTCTTTCAATGTAAGTTTCTGTATTATGAGGCGAAATTAATAAACACTCGTTTTGTTTGGCGGTAAGTGTTCGCCCCATATTATCAAGATAAGTCGCTTCACCTCTTAAGATCAGGTTGACGACATCCACATGAGGATAGGTTTTTGCTTTAAACTCAGAATTTGGTGCGAGCACTTCTTGGTTCAGTACTCTTAATGTGCCATAGTCTAAAAAATGAGGATCGAAATAGTGGCCAAAGGAGAATGTGTAGCGAGCTTGTAGCCAGCCATAGTCCGCTTTGCCACACTGTTGTGCTGTTCTGTATTTTATCATCGCGGTACTTTTCGAGTCGATTAATCAATATATTCATCATAGAGATATGGACTGTAGATTGTTAGCAAGTTAATCTGGTGCCAATAATCAAATTATTTGATAGAGATAAGTATAATGAGTAAAGATAAAGCCATTACATTGGAATCTCTACGAGTGATGGATGCCATTGATCGTAGAGGAAGTTTTGCTGCCGCCGCTGATGAGCTAAATCGCGTCCCATCAGCACTCAGTTATACCATGCAGAAATTAGAAGAAGATTTGGATGTTGTGCTATTTGACCGTTCAGGACATCGAACTAAATTTACTAATGTGGGAAGAATGTTACTTGAAAGAGGGCGTATTCTTCTTGAAGCTGCAGATAAATTAACTTCTGATGCTGAAGCGCTAGCTCGCGGTTGGGAGCCACATATTACGATTGTGTGTGAAGCATTAACACCCGCATCTCGCTTATTCCCGTTAGTTGAAAAATTAGCTGAAAAATCAAATACACAACTCTCTTTAGTCACCGAAGTACTTGCTGGGGCATGGGAAAGCTTGGAAAGTGGTAAATGTGATATTGTTATTTCACCGGATATGCATTTTCGCTCTTCATCAGAAATCAATTTCCGCCCTTTATATAATACCACCAGTGTCTATGTTGCCAGCCCTGATCACCCTATCCATAATGAACCTGAACCACTTGCAGAAGAAACTCGCTTAAAATATCGCGGTATTGCTATCGCCGATACCGCAAGAGAACGACCTGTTTTAACTGTACTGTTATTAGATAAACAGCGTCGTTTAACGGTGAGTTCGATTGAAGATAAACGTCGAGCATTAATTGCCGGTTTAGGGGTTGCTACTATGCCTATTGATTTAATTGAAGATGATTTAAAAGAGGGGCGTTTGCGTGTGGTTGGCCCTGAATATCATCATGAAAATAATATTATTATGGCGTGGCGCAGAGACAGTATGGGAGAAGCTAAATCCTGGTGTTTACGCGAAATTCCTAAACTCTTTGCCGCGGATAAAAAATAGTTTGTTCGCTAGAGTTTGATAATGCAATTAAAAAAGATCCCCTAGAGGATCTTTTTATTATTAAATCTATTATTACCAATTTTTCTTAAATAGGCGATCTAAGCTCCATTTACCCGGACCTGTGATAACCAGTAATAAATAGCCACCCGCAATAGTCATATTTTTCATAAACATTAACTGATTTGCACCTTCTGCAAAGTTAGTGTGGAACAGTAGTGCGGTTAACAGCGTAAATACACTGGTAAAGATAGCCGTTGTGCGAGTTAAGAAACCGAATAATATGGCTAATCCACCCCCTAACTCTAATAAAATGGTTAAAGGTAATAAGGCTCCCGGAACACCCATTGATTGCATATACTGTTGCGTACCTTCATAGGCTTCAATTTTTCCATACCCTGCGCTGATAAATAAAATTGGCATGAGAATACGTGCGATTAATAAGGCAATGTTTTCAAAATTCTTCATGATGTTTATTCCTGATAAAATTTTATATT
>NZ_CAWPAV010000157.1:0-4078 GCF_963885725.1 Proteus sp. G4380 | reverse complement strand
TAGTTTAAAACATGATTTATCTAATATTAATAATGTTATAGAAAAAGAAGAAGGAAATGTATTAAAAATAAATAGAGAAGGGATGCCTATTACTATAACTTTACAAGATAATAAACTTTTTACATATGGCTTACCACCAACGCTAATGCCTAAAGGGGATGACGTAGATGGTAAGAGTAAAAAAAATCAAATAAAATTACCATTAAAATCAAAAGATAAAATATTAGCGATAAAACCGGTGTTAAATAAAATCCAACTTGTGGTTGATAAAGGTAATAAAATAAAAATATATTACTTTGATCCTCTGCATATTTTTGCATTAAAAGATTATCATTATGAAATCACTCGTTTAACTCAAGAGCCACCGTTATCTTTTTATTCAATGGTTGGAGAAAATAACTATAAAAACTATCACTCAGGACAGCCATTTTCTACTCAAAAAATAGGTAATTTTAGTGCTAAAAATATTCCCTTTTTTTCGTCGGCTATTGATAATGCAAGGGTTCACTTTGATAGAGCAAAACAACAATATGCATTAAAAAAATATGGTGCAATGGTAAAAGATATCGCGAAAAGTCTTGATCCTGGTTTTAGAGGGATGTTTTCTACTATAAAAGCTATAGTTAATTCTGCTACATTACCGAGAACAATTAAAACAGATGCTTTAAATGGTGTAAAAAAGGTGATTAAACATGATTATAATCTGCTTAATAAATATATTACCGGAATTAACAATGGTAAATCTCAAGGTGAGGTTGTTTATTCTTTAGTAGAACAATTAAATGATAAAGAGAGCATTACAATTAGCCAGTATAATGATATCCGTGCATTCTTTGGTATTAGTGCATTTCATTTATCTCAAAATATTGGTGTGAGTGCGTTTCTTTTAGCTAATTTTGCGAAAACACATGCCCTAACAATTTCAAAAAATAAGCAAGATGAAGTTGTATTCTCATTTGTAAATAAAATGGATGCAGGGATTGCTACGGGCTTATCTGCTGGGATTATGAACAATGAACAAAAATGGAGAGAAGGGGCGTTTAATTATGGTTTTGTAACACCGTTAATGGCCACTGTGATACTCGATTATCATTATGAAAAAAAATCTAATTTTTCATTTAAAATTCAACCAAAAGATTTAGTCGAATTTATTAATCAAGGGGTATCTCTTACAGAAAGTGAACTTAAGGATAATGCAACGCTGGAATTTAATAGAACACAAAACGCGTCATTAGGTGTTGAACTTAGAAGTGAAGTCAGTTTTGATGTGGGAGTTTCTGCTAATGAAAATATAGAATTAAATTTACCGAGAAATGCGGTTGGTGCTAATCTCTCTTTAAAAATAATAAATGTCATTCACAATATAAATAAATTTATTGGTCATGGAGAGACCAAAGCAAAACAGTTGGAAAAAAATGTTGATGTTGAGTATTTTAGCGGAAGTTTTGAATTATACCGAGATTTAAAATTTACACCTTCAGCGACAAAAGCATCGCATAATATTCACTGGTATCCATTGACATCATTGAAAAATTTTGAAGTCATGTTAGAAAAAAGAGTTAATTCACTATTTAAACATAGAATTTATGATGGCAAAATAAAACAAGACAAAAAAGAATTTGAAGCACATAAAAATAATTTAAAAGGACTTTATAAAAGAGTACTTAAAATAAATAACCTATTTGATAAATACCCTGTTCAATACGATGTTAAAAGAAGTATAAATAAACTTGATCATGTTTATTTACAGTTGGATGCAAATAAGAAATTAAAAAACAAACTAAATCCACAATTGATGGAGAATGATCTTTCTCTCAAGAGTGATGTAATAGATAACTCAATAGATCTAGTACACAATAATAACAGAGTACAACAATTCTTAGCTGATTTAACAGAAAAGAAAAAAATACTTTCTTCACAGAAAAAAAATAATATGAATGAAAAATTTAAGCCATATTTTATTTCTAAATATCAGCTAAATAGTGAGGGGAGAGTGCGTTATTCAGTGCTTGAAACTCAACTGGAAGAGCTTATCAATGAAGTGAAAACAGATGAAAATCTAACAGTTAATGATATAAAAGATAAATTAGATAATTTCTATAATAATGCGAAACAAGAGTTAAATAATATTGAATACCAGCTTAATTCAATAGATGTGATGTCTATAAGTGAACTCGCCGATAAAGCAAAATCATTTCCTCTTGCTTTTTTACGATTAGAAAGCAAAAAGTCTATTATGCATCATCAAGTTAAAGGTGAAATTAATTTTTTATATGATAAATATGAAAAGCAATTGGAGAAAATAACCACTAATTATTATTTTCATTAAACCATTTGTTTTTCTTATCTTTATTTGGGGTGATGTGTAACGTATATATTATTATTCAATGTTTTTTTGGTTTTTTACAATAGATCTCTATGGAATAATATCTTATATTTCAATGTTATTTTCTTTTTTATAGAATTTAGTTCTAATAAATTCATGTAATCGAAAGGATAAGTTTATTAGATTGTCATTTGGCCTAATATGGTGCTATAAGATAGTTTCCCCTGTTAATCAGACAATATGACTAATGAATATAGCAAGTCTTCTTGAACAAATTGCAGATAAAGGTTGGTGTGTATGGGATGATTTCCTTACACCAGAGGCGGTTAAACAATTGCGTGCTTGTTTTGGTAATGATGCACAACAAGCACGTATAGGACGTCATGAAAACCTATTAGCAGAAACCACGATACGCAGTGATAAAATTCGTTGGCTAGAGCCGCAAATGGGAGAGCCAGTTCAACATTATCTTATGCAGATGGAAAGCATTCAACGAGCAGTTAATCGTGAGTTCTTTTTAGGGCTGTTTGAATATGAAGCTCATTTCGCTTGTTATGAAAAAGGTGCTTTCTATAAAAAACATCTTGATGCATTTAAAGAAAATGTCACAAGACGTTTAACGACAGTGTTATATCTTAATGATGAATGGACACCACAAGACGGTGGAGAGCTAGTTATCTATGATCTGGATGATAATCAATTAGCGACAGTCGCCCCTCAAGGTGGTCGTTTAGTGGTTTTTCTTTCAGAACAATTTCCACATGAAGTATTACCTACTCATAAAGAAAGGATCAGTATTGCAGGGTGGTTTCGAGTTAATGGTGTCAGAGATAATTTTCTCGATATCGCCAGCTAAATGATGCAATAAAGTGTTATTGTCGTAATAGAAATAGCATGGGATTAGGCGCGTTTCTTATATTAGGCTATATAGCTTAATGATAAGAGCGCGCTTTTTCTGTTATTAATGACTGAAAATAATGTGTAATTAATGGAATAGAGTGAAAAGAGAATAAAGAAAATTGTTGATTTTCTGGTGGTTAACAGGACAATAAAACCAAACTTTATGGGGTAAAAATAGAATGAATGAATTTTCGATTGTCTGCCGTCTATTAGGTACATTATTTCAACGAGCACCGAGTGATGCTATTTTAGCACCGATCATAACCATGATAGCGGAAGATAAACTAAGCCAATTATGGCCATTAGAGCAAGATGAACTATTCAAAACGTTAAAAAGTAGCGTAGCTGATTTAGCGGCAGTAGAAGCTGACTACCAATCGCTTTTTGCTGACCCAATACCCGCAGTATCTCTTTATGCACATGATTACGGTGATATAAAAGAGCAAGATATTCGTCAATTCTTAGTCACTCGAGGTATGCCTGTCACCGGATCAGCGACAGATAGCTTTGGTGCGTTGTTACTTGCCGCTTCTTGGCTTGAAGATAATGCCGCACAAGATGAAGTATTAGCACAAACACAGCTATTTGATAACTATCTATTACCTTGGGCGGGAACCTTTTTAGGTAAGGTTGAAGCGCATGCTAAAACAAATTTTTATCGTACTTTAGCAGCAATTACGCGTGGTGCACTTTCTGCATTACGAGAAGAATTATCAGATGAAGAAAACGAAAAATAAATAATTAAATCCTATAATAAAAACGTTGTTTTTTTGAACGGCACCCTAGAATAGCTATCTTATTTGGGTGCCGTTCCGCTTATTGCGCATGTTATGGCTAGAAAATAATTAATTT
>NZ_CAWPAV010000156.1:0-81204 GCF_963885725.1 Proteus sp. G4380 | reverse complement strand
TGGTATTTAAATATATAAAGATTAATACATGTTTTTTTGTTTGAAATTTAACATTCTGTTGTTGTATGTTACCAACCACGAGTCAATCATAATCCCCTTTCATTTTTGATGAAATTATCATGTTGCTCTTTTGAAGTCCTACCTTATGGTTATGTTGCTAAGAAACAGACAACCGTATAAAAGTGATGCAACAATATTAGAAACACCACAAATGATTTCGGTTGTTAATCGCGCCCAATTTTCTTTTTTGTGACAGTGTCACGCTTATTTTATATCAACAACCCGAATATTCATTATTTAATAGTCTGGTTAACTTAATAATTGTGTAAATTGTCGATATAATAGCGCACCTAATGTTTGTGATGTGTATTCCGTACTGTGTTCTAAATTATCAACGGCAGCATGCATACCATGATAAATAAGCGTGCAGGTTAATTCAGGCTGTAGGACTTGCCACGTTTTATTCTCTGTCCCCCCCATTAATATCTTTTGTAACTGCTGTAGCGCTCTATTTTCATGAATATTACCGCTTTGATGAAAGACTTGATGAAAAAGCATATCGTGTAATTCTTGTTTTTCAACATAAGCAATAACGCTAGTTTCACACCACTGTTTTAATTTAGCGCGAAAATCTTGAATTTGGCAGCTTGCCATTGCTTGCTCAACTTTATCAATATACCAATCCATATATCGAGTTCGCAGTGCGTCGAGAATATCTGTTTTTGCCGTAAAATAGTGATAATACGTTCCTTTAGCGACCCCCGCTTGTTTTACAATATCGCTGACGGTTGTGGCATCAAATCCTTTTTCAAGAAATAGTGTTTCTGCGGCGTTCATTAACTCTTCTAAACGAACTTCGGCTGGCTTTGTTCTTGGTTTATCGATATTTTTTTCTTCTAATGACATTGCTCATCTCCCTCTAAGTGGCTGTTAAAGGGTACTCCATATTGAGAATAGCCACAATAACCGTAAATGAAACTTATTATCATCAATTGATTGACCGACGGTCAGTCGGATATTATGATACTACTATTATTTCACCATAAAGGTAATAAAACTTATGAGTTATACAAAACGGTTGTCACTTATTTGTGCTATCTGTTTAGGCACATTTATGGCCACTCTTGATATTAGTATCGTCAATGTTGCTCTACCTACTATTCAGAATGATATTAATGCCAATATGGCTACATTACAGTGGATTGTGGATGCTTATGCACTATGTCTATCAGCTTGTATTTTGTCTTCCGGGCCATTAAGTGATCGTTTCGGACGAAAAAAAGTGTGGCTCTGGGGGGTGATTATTTTCACTCTAGGCTCCCTTATCTGTGCTATTGCACAACAACATGAAATATTAATCCTTGGGCGTATTATTCAAGGTATTGCAGCTGCAGCCCTTATTCCTGGCGCATTATCACTTATTACACATGCCTTTCCTGTTGATATTGAACGTATCCGTATTATTGGTATTTGGTCTTCGGTTAGTGCATTATCACTGATTATTGGCCCTATCCTTGGTGGTGCATTAGTTCATGCCAGTGGTTGGGCAAGTATATTTCTTATTAATATTCCTATTGGTGCTATTACAGTATTACTAGGCTGGTATGGATTAAGTGAAAGTGCCGATCCTGAGGATGTTGCGTTAGATCCCCTAGGACAATTAACCAGTATCTTGGGATTAGGTTTACTAACCTATGGTTTTATTGAAGCTGGCTCTGTAGGTTGGTCTGATTATCGTACTGTATTCGCATTAATTGTCGGTCTGATTTTTATTACCCTGTTTGTTATAGTCGAAAAACGTATTGAACGCCCGTTATTACCGCTATCGTTATTTAAAGATCGCTCGTTTTTCCAATATAACCTTTCCTCTTTTACTTTGGGATTTGCCACTTATAGTAATGTCTTTTTTATCGCTTTTTTCCTACAAAAAGCACAAGGCTGGAGTGCATTAGAAACAGGTTTAAGAATGGCTCCTGAGTTTATCGCCATGGCTCTTTTTTCTATGTTATTTGGACGGTTCTCTCGTTATATATCTGTCAGAAAATTAATGATCTTTGGCTTTTTGTTGATTGCAATATCTTCTTGTTTATTGGCAACATTAGCAACAAATAGCTCTTACACAATAACAGGAAGCTATTTATTTATCTTAGGTGCAGGAATGGGATTAGCGACACCCGCAATAGGGGTTTTAGTGATGAAAAGTGTAGCACCGTCCCGCTCGGGCATGGCGTCTGCAACCATGAATGCATTAAGACAAACCGGTATGACAATGGGAATTGCGTTATTAGGTACATTAATGATACAGCAAGCAATTAATTATATGATGATACAAAGTCAAGCATTAGGAATAGTGGCAGAACCGATTAATATTATTACGTTAGTAACAGAAAATAAAACCGCTTCCCTAGATAATCAGTTGGTTGCCCTATTACCTGAAGCATTTAATTCAGGATTTGCCTATGCCATGCTAACCGCAGGACTTTCCTGTTTTATTACTCTGTTTATTATGCTTTTTCCTTGCAAAGAGAAACAAGGTGCACTTTCTCAGCAGATAGCGGATTAATTATTATAAACGCTGAGTTAAAAATGCAAGAAAATGTTCAATATTACGTGAAAGCGAACGACGACTTGCATATATCGCGACTAAACTAATTGATGCGGGCTGTTGAGGAAAAGAAATAGCTCGCAATTTGCCTGCCTTTATCGCATCAAGGCAACAATGTTCAGCTAAAATAGCAAAACCTAAACCTTTTAATACGGCAGCTTTGGCTAAGATAGCACTATTTACACGATAACAGCTATTAATTGTCACTTTTACAGGGTTCTGCTCTTTATCAATAAAGATCCACGGTTGCCCTTCTAATGCACTTAAACTGGAAATACAAGGTAATTGGCTTAGTTGTTCAATATCTGTAGGGATACCCGTTTTTGCTAATAAGCTCTCTGAGGCAACAACAATACTACGCCACGACTTTATGAGACGTGAATGGTAGCTACTATCGGCTAATTGGCCACGATGAAATGTTAGAAGTAAATCAATATCATCTTCTATAACATTTCTTGGCATTAGCTGCGTATCACATTGAATGGTTAAGTTAGGATGAAGTGCAGCAAAATCCGCTAAAATATCGGCAAGTAACTCACTACCATATTCACTGGGTATCGTAAGTCTAAAGGTTCCTGTTAATGGGCCATCACTCGTTATATGTTCTACAACATTATCTAATTCATATAAGGTCTTTTTGGCTTGCTGATACAAGATTTTCCCTTGCTCAGTTAAACGCATTTTTCGCGTGGTTCTATCAATTAATCGGCAGTTAAGCTGTTGTTCTAGCTGTTTTATTGCCCTGCTGACATTAGATGTTGGCATAGAAAGCGATCGTGCAGCACTGGCAAACTGTGCTTGCTCTGCAACCGCAGAAAAAATACGTAATAAATTAAGGTCAATTGACATAAAAATACTGCCTATATGGGGAGTATTGAATATAGGCAGTGTAACATTGATTGCTCTCTCACTTGAAAAGAATTAACAATAACCATAGGACATTAATTTTTGATAACGTTTTTCAAGCAGTTTTTCTTTAGAATAACTATTCAATTCTGTTAAATCTGCGAGAAGCTGTTTTTTTACAAATTCAGCCGCTTGCTGGTAGTGGCGATGTGCGCCTCCCAATGGTTCAGGAATAATTGAGTCTATAATACCCAATGCCTGTAATTTAGGTGCCGTCATTCCCATGGTTTGGGCGGCAATAGGTGCTTTATCAGCATTTTTCCATAAAATAGAGGCACAGCCTTCGGGCGATATGGCAGCATAAGTACTATATTGCAACATATTTACTCGATCCCCCACACCTATTGCTAATGCACCACCAGAAAAACCTTCCCCTGTTATTGTACAAATTATCGGTGTTTTTAATCGGGACATTTCAAGAATATTTCGTGCTATGGCTTCTGATTGCCCCCGCTCTTCAGCACCAACCCCCGGATAAGCACCCGCGGAGTCAATAAAAATAATCACTGGTAAATGGAAGCGTTCAGCCATTTTCATCAGACGTAATGCTTTCCGATAACCTTCTGGTGATGGCATACCAAAGTTTCTTTTTACTTTCTCTTTAGTGTCTCGCCCTTTTTGTTGACCGATAATCATCACTGGTTTTCTATCTAAACGCGCTAACCCTGCAACAATCGCTTTATCATCAGCATAAGCACGATCGCCGGCCAACTCTTGGAAATCAGTAAAAATAGCTTTGATATAATCTAATGTATAAGGGCGCATAGGATGACGTGCTAACTGTACTATCTCCCAATCCCCTAAATCAGAAAATATAGAGCGTGTTAATGAAAGGCTTTTTTGGCGAAGTTTGGCGATTTCTTCGTCTATATCAACTGCCGTTGTTTCATCTTGAGACTGTTTGAATGCAAGTAATGCATCTATTTTCTCGTCTAATTCAACAATAGGCTTTTCAAATTCAAGATGAATAATAGACATAATTTGCCTCTTAGCTAAATCGGGTTATATCAAACTATCTAGTCTAGAGAAAACTAACTTATTGTTATAGAGATATTTTTGATAAACAGTGTTATCAAAAATGGGATAATAAAATAGGTAGTGGTTAAAAAAATTTATTTTCTAGCTTTTATCTCTATACAGTTATTTATAAGTTATGTATAAATATACAGCTGGACAGTTTTCACCAGAAAATTACCAAACACAACAATAATCCATTAATACAAATAATTAAAATGATAATATGTTCTCAAAAAAATCTCGTTCTACAACTGCACTACTCTTTTCATCACTTATTCTGACTATAGGAAGAGGTGCAACACTGCCTTTTATGGCGATATACTTATCACGACAATATAAATTGCCTGTTGATGATATTGGTATCGCAATGTCTATTTCACTGACTACGGGGATAGTATTTAGCCTTGCCTTTGGTATGCTGGCAGATAAATTTGAAAAAAAACGTTATATGGTTTTTTCTATTATTACCTTTATTATCGCATTTTCTGCTATCCCAATGGTCAATAGTACTATTTTAGTGGTTATCTTTTTCTCAATTATTAACTGTTCCTATTTAGTCTTTTCTACGGTATTGAAAGCTTATTTTTCTGAAACTTTATCAATATCAGCAAAGCCTAAAATATTTTCACTAAACTATACTTTTATTAATATCGGATGGACGGTTGGCCCACCTATTGGCACATTATTATTAATGTATGGTACTCAATTACCTTTTTGGTTAGCGGCAATATCCGCCAGTATTCCTTTATTTATGATCCAATGTTTTGTGCAACGTTCAGTGGTAGACCATTCCACAGAAGAAAATAGTGTAAAGTGGGATCCGAAAATAATGCTAAAAGATAAAGCATTAGGCTGGTTTGTGCTTTCAACTTTTTTTGGCACATTAACTTTTGGTACATTTGCTTCGTGTATTTCGCAATACCTTTTAGTTGTTTATGATGCTAAATTGGCTGAATCTGCTATTGCGGTGATCCTCCCCGTCAATGCGGCCATTGTCGTCTCATTACAATATATCGTCGGTAAACAAGTGGTTGCTGAAAGACTACGTAAATTAATGACCTTAGGCACACTCTTTTTTATCTTAGGATTAGCGGGCTTTATGCTGGCGGGTGATAATTTAATTTTCTGGGCAATGGCGATAGCAATATTTACCTTTGGTGAACTGATTTATGCACCTGGTGAGTATATGATGATCGATAATATTGCGCCGTTAGGAATGAAAGCAAGTTATTTCTCTGCACAATCTTTAGGTTGGTTAGGTGCTGCATTAAATCCACTTGCTAGTGGTTATATCCTGACAACCTTGCCCCCTATTTCGTTATTCGCTATTTTAATGGGGATCGCAGTACTAGCTTGGCTTTGTATGCTGCAAGGTATGAACTACAGTGAAAAAAGAATAGCTGCTTAATATATTTTATTGCCGTTGATATTGTTGGCGATATCCAGATAAGGAACAATCAGTCTCGCGCTTAAAATAACGGCATAGATATGAGGGATCGTCAAAATGGAGTTTTATGGCGATCTCATTTACTGATAGCGTAGTGTGCGTCAATAACGCTTTTATTTTAAGAATTACTTGCCTATTAATCAGCGTCTTAGGAACATCATTAAAATATTGTTTAGTGAGCTGTGATAGATAAAACGGTGTGATGCTAAGGCGATTTGCATAATAGGCAACGTCTCTGTGCTGGTGGCTATGTTTTATAACTAACTCCCAAAATTGCCAACATAAGTGCTCTTTACGGCTGAATTCTTTTTTAGATAAGGAATAATGAGATGGTATTAATTCTGTTATCGCAAAAAAAAGATTTTGTAACTGCCCTCTCAACATTAACTTTCTATGATCAGTATAACTTTTATCTATATATTTTAATTGTTCCACCCAATTGTTTATGGCGTTTAAGTGAGCCGTTGAAGGGCGACAAATGGGGTTTTCATGCAAAAATGTAAACAAACTATTTGAAAGTGCATAAGCGATCTCAGAGGCAAAAGATTTCTTAAGAAAACAATAAAAAATACGAAAATTAGCTGATTTACGTTGCAATGTGACCATTCTATCATCACCGAGTATCACTATATCATTCGCTTTAATGGTTTTTGTTTGAAAATCTATATTAATAACAGCCCTGCCATCTAAACAAATAATAACCACAACATAAGATAATGCTAATGGATAGCCTAATTCATTATGCATATCGCTTTCACCAATAACGGCATACTCCGAAGGGATATTTAACTTTAATAATGATTGACTAAACATAAATTATTCACTCTATTGCATATTGCTACTGTTTTTATTTTTAATGATCTCAATGTTAATCACAAGAGCATTAATGGATTTAGTTGTCAAAAGTACCGATAACACCTTAATTAATCCATTCAGTTTTATATTGGCTCTCTTTAAAATACGATCATCCTAACATAATGAAACATACGTTATAACAGAGCTAAATTGTATGAAAAAATTACAAACAGAACGATTATTATTACGTCCATGGCGAATATCAGATGCAGAGAGCCTCTATTATTATGCGAGGGATAAGCGAGTAGGCCCTATCGCTGGCTGGCCAGCACATAAAAGTGTTGCTGAAAGTACCGAAATTATCCAGACTATATTTATGCGTGATGAAGTTTATGCTGTCACATTGCTCGATGATGATAAAGCGATTGGTTTAATTGGCTTATCTTTTTGCCATGAGAGCAATTTCCCTATAGGGGATAATGATGCCGAAATTTCTTATTGGATTGGTACTCCTTTTTGGGGGAAAGGACTTATTCCTGAAGCAGTGAAAGCGCTTATTTGTCATAGCTTTGAGACTCTACAATTAGATAATCTATGGTGTGGTTATTTTGCAGACAATGTAAACTCGAAGCGAGTACAAGAAAAGTGTGGATTTAAATATCATCACATAATTAAAGATCAGTATGTGGAGTATTTAGACGAAATAAGAACAGAAGTTATTTGTCGTTTAACCAAAAGTGAATGGCAAAAACAACAATAAAAAACAGCAAAGCAAAAAAAACAACGGATTATAAATCTTATAATCCGTTGTTTTGCTATTGTTTATCCATTAAACATGATCTAATGCTTGAGATAAGTCAGCAATAAGATCATAAGGATTTTCAATACCAATAGATAAACGAATGGTTGTTTCTTGAATACCTATATTGTGGCGTAATTCCATAGGAACACCTGAATGTGTGGTAGAGCCAGGATGACATGCCAATGACTCGGTTCCTCCCAAACTCACCGCTAATTTAAATATTTTCATCGCATTGAGAAAACGAAAAGCTTCTGCTTCACCACCAACAATATCAAAGGAGAATGTTGATCCTGCGCCTGTGCATTGTCTAGCAAATACTTGACCTTCAATACTATTTTCATCTACAAAAGGTAAATAGTGGATCACTTTCACTTTTTCATGGTCACGTAGAAATTGTGCAACTAATAGCGCATTTTGATTGGCTTTTTCCATGCGAATTTGCAATGTTTCTAAAGAGCGGCCTAACATCCAGCAAGAATGCGCATCAAGTTGTGTCCCTATTGCACCTCTTAATAGGCGAACTTGATTAATAAGCTCGCGTGATCCCATTGCAGCACCGGCGACTAAATCAGAATGTCCACCCACATATTTTGTTAATGAATAGAGTGAAATATCAGCGCCTTGCTCTATAGGATGTTGATAAACAGGTCCTAATAAGGTGTTATCGCAAATAATAATAGGTCGATAGCCTTGGCTTGTTTCTAATTTATCCGCAACGATTTTTAACGCTTGAATATCAACCAGTGAATTAGTTGGATTGGCGGGAGTTTCGGCAAATATCACCGCAACTCTCCCTTTTTGGCTAGCCATTTCAGCTTGCGATTGGATATGTGCTAAATTTAAACCATCTGTAAATGGTGTTGCTTGAATACCGAACTTAGCGAATGTTTTGGCTATTAATGTTTCTGTTCCACCATAAAGTGGTTGAGAATGTAAAATAACATCGCCAGGTTGTGTAAAAGCCATTAATGTCGTTGTAATAGCTGACATTCCCGATGAAAAGAGGACACATGATGCTGTGTTTTCATAAACTGCTAATCTATCCTCAACGATCTCACTATTAGGTTGGTTAAAACGAGAATAGACTAAACCCGCTTTTTCTCCTTCAGGAAGGGGTTTTCTTCCACTTACCGTATCAAAAAAATTTTTCCCTTCTTCTGCACTTTTAAAAATAAATGTCGATGTTAAAAATACAGGAGGTTTGACAGAGCCTTCCGATAACAATGGATCGTATCCATAGCTCATCATTAACGTTTCTGGAGATAATTGATGTTCGCCAATATATTGTTTTTTCAGTTGAGAACTAGACATTTTTTATTTCTACTATTTATGAATTATAAAGTTTCTATCATCATACTGAAAAAACTTCATATTGTTAGATTGTTTTATTAGGTATAGAAACTCATAGTTATATTGAACTGTTTGTTTTTTAACCTGAAATATGTTCTACCACGCCTTAACCGCGTCCCCTTTATACATTTCTTGCACCTTTAATTCGACTTGTCTTGAATGTAAAACAGTAATTAATTTCTTTATTTTTTCATCATTCATATTATCTATACGAGTAACAACAACATTGGCATAAGGCGAATGTTTATTCTCCATAATTAAACCGTCGCGGGTAGCAAGTAAGCCAATTTGAGAGGAAAAATTATTGTTGATAACCGCCATCGTAACCTCAGGATCATCAAGGGCTTCAACTAACATGGGAGTTTCAACTTCATGAAATATCAAGGCATTAGGATTATCAATAATGTCTTCAACGGAAGGTAAAAAACCAACTCCCTCTTTTAAAGAAATGAGGTGATTTTCTGCAAGTAATAATAAAGCTCGCCCTTTCATACTTGCTTCATTAGGAATGGCAACCACATCACCATATTCGAGTTCGCTAATATCGCTTATTTTCTTTGAATACGCGGCTAACGGGAAAATGTACGTTTTGCTGGCAATATGAAATTTGTAATTGTGGGCTTTTATCTCTGATTGTAAATAAGGAATAGATTGAAATACATTTACGTCTACTTCTCTATTTTCTAGGGCTTTATTAGGACGTTCATAGTCGTTAAATGCAATAACTTCAACATTTAATCCTTCGGTAAGTTTAGCTAAACGGATCACTTCATCCCAAATGACTTGGTCTGGTCCAGTATTGATTGCTACTTTGACGACATCTGTATCTTCTTGCGAACAAGAGACAGAAAATAAGCTTATTGAGGCTAGAAGCAAACCTGTAATAATTTCCTTCATAACTCCCTCTTAAAAACGGAACATGACAAACACAAAATTATCAGCATATTGATGATTAAGAAATATCCTAAGTGTAGATTAATA
This sequence comes from Proteus sp. G4380, assembly GCF_963885725.1. Taxonomy (NCBI): domain Bacteria; kingdom Pseudomonadati; phylum Pseudomonadota; class Gammaproteobacteria; order Enterobacterales; family Morganellaceae; genus Proteus; species Proteus sp. G4380. The sequence goes on along the minus strand of NZ_CAWPAV010000156.1, from coordinate 71,301 downwards.
ACAAGGAATGCTAAATGATACAAGTGATCGTACTATATAAAGAGAGGTATATGAGAGGAAATAAGGTAATTGGTTGATATTAAAAAGAAAAATAATTCAATAAAGTCAACGCATTTACAACCTACGCGTGTATCAATCTCGAATTAATTTATTTATGCAGGGATCAACAAAAGCATCATCAACATTAAGATAAGTAGAATTGGTTACGCAATATGCAGAAAATGCCCATTTATATTGTTTATCTTGTTTCGTGATAGTGTAACTTGAAAAACGTATAGGCGTTGATTGTAACATATCATTACCTATTTTCTCACCGCTCACTAAGATCACTTGATTTTTTTTCTCTATAAATTTGAAATTAGAGATTTTAACATCGCTGTTTTCAGCTTTATTATCAAATAAGCTAAGAGCATTATCATAAATTGAAGGTACAATATAAACTTGTTCATCTGCATCTTTTATATAAACCGTGACCATATTAATTGATGATGCATCATTTAATATACGCTTAGATTTAACGACAATATCTTTTACACCATCACCGTTAAAATCAATCAAATTAATACCGTATGTTAGTTTTATATCTGCAGAAATAGCAATAGTGGATAAGGATGTAAGCAATACTGCTGCGCCTAATTTCGTCATTATATTCATATCATATCTTCTATTTTTAATTGCTACTTTATAATTTAGAGTACTTTACAGGTGGGATTAGTCAAGTTATTTAATGTTTCAAAATAATACAAAAATAATAATTTTATATAACTAAAAACGATAGATTTTGATAAAAAACAATACTTTTAAAATGAGTAGCCTATTTTCAAGATAAGAAGTTCTTTAGTCTTAATATAAGGCAATATAGTTTTTCAGATCATTAATTCTTTCTATGGTTTTATCTTTTAAGCAGCTACTGTAAACCATCGGAGCCAAACTGCCACCTTGGTAATAGTCCGCCTCATATTGACATGAGAGGTCACGAAATGTCATCCAAACTGACTGTGCATGCTGTAACTGTTGTTGTCGTTTAGTTTCTAATTTCGCATAATATTGTTGATAAATTTGTGACAGCTCTTCATCTTTTTGTTGAAAATCTTGGTATGCACATTGGTTAATTTCTGTTTGTGTTTCCGCATTACGACAATCAAAATTATCCGCTTGTAAATGTATTGACCAAAATAAGATCCCCCCTGATATTGCACTTACAAAAATAACTTTTTTCATCATACCATCCATTGTTACCTGAAAAATAATTGAATAATGCTAACATTATTATAATAAGAAAGGCTATATCATTAAATTATATCTATTAATTTTTATTTTAATCAGGCGAAAATAGCCACAAATAGGTCTATTTATTACTATCATATTTGGAGGGTTCATTTTTTTAATATAAATAATTTAAAATCTTTAAGCTAAAAAGAACACTTATAGCTTTTTAGCTAAATATTATTATATTTTATTTAGAATATGTGGTTAATCTATTCAATAATATTAGCAATTTCCAATAAGTTATTATCTGGATCACGTAAGTAAACTGACATAATAGGCCCTGTAGCCCCTGTTCTTGGTACAGGACCCTCTTCTATATTGATACCCTGCTGGTTTATATGCTCTATCACGTCTAACAATGGCGTTTCAGTAATAAAACATAAATCCGCAGAGCCTGCCGTTGTTTTAGCAGCTTTAGGCAAAAACTCTTTTCCTAGCTGATGAAGATTGATTTTTTGATGACCAAAAGCAAGGGCTTTACGCCCTTGTTTAAAGGTAATTATCTCAAAACCTAATACATTATGATAAAAATGACAACTCGCCTCGATATCAGCCACTGTTAATACTAAATGATCAAGGTGTGTAATTTTCATCTGAACCTCACTTCGCTATTAGAGTATTATTGTGATTAAAGCTCACACTTAGTTTTTAATACGGCTGTTTTTTTATGATGTTCTAGCGCTAATTCAATTAATTTCGTGATGAGTGATTGATAATCTAATCCCGTACTTTGCCACAGTTTAGGATACATACTGATATTAGTGAAACCTGGTAAGGTATTAATTTCGTTGATAATAACTTGATTATCTTCGGTTAAGAATACATCAACGCGTGACATACCTAAACAGTTTAAAACTTGGTAAGCTTTCAATGCCGTTTGGCGAATATGTAAGCTAATCGCATTATCTAAATCAGCAGGTACTACTACTTTTGCACCATCATCATCAATGTATTTTGTGTTATAAGCATAAAAAGCATCATTTAAAACAATTTCACCACAAGGGCTAACTTCAGGCTCTTCATTACCTAAAACGGCACACTCTATTTCACGGCCAACAATAGCACTTTCGATAATCACTTTAAGGTCATATTCAAATGCCATGGATAATGCAGCATTAAACTCGGCTTCATTATTGACTTTGCTGATACCAACAGAAGAACCTAAATTTGCTGGTTTAATAAATAAAGGGAGCCCTAATTGTTCAACAACTTCATTATAGGAAATATCATTTAATTGGTGAGCCATCAGTGTAATAAATGGTGCAACCGCTAATCCTGCATCATCCAGTAAGCGCTTAGTGATATCTTTATCCATACATGCGGCAGAACTCATGATATTAGGGCCTACATATGGCATATCAATCATATGTAATAGTCCTTGTAGGGTGCCATCTTCACCATAAGCACCATGCACAATAGGAAATACAACATCTATTTGTGCAAGAGGTTGCCCATCAGTTAAAGAGATAAATTGCTGACGGGTACTACCAGGAATAATAGCCACTGGACGCAAAGGTTGGCTTAATGAGATAGTTGAGGGGTTATCGCTATTAATTAAATAATTGTCTTCGGCATATTCATGCCATTGCCCTTGTTCATTAATCCCAATTAAACAAAGGTCGAATTTCGTTCGATCTAATTCATTGATAATATTTTTTGCTGATTGTAATGAAACTTGGTGCTCGGTTGATTTTCCACCAAAAATAATAGCGACTCTTAATTTACTCATTTTCTAACCTTTTATAGGACAGCTATAGCGAATAAATAGCAATATATCATGATAAAAACACGCAATGTAGGGAGATAGTTCTTATCTAGGAAAATTTACGATAAAATGATGAAATTCTATGATTTAGTGTGCAAAAAATAACTATTTTTGATATTAATTCAGCAACGCCTATTCCCTCCTCTTTCACACAAAAAGACACGGTTTCTCATCATTACATTCTTGCAATCAAGAAACCTGTCTTGCTAAACTCACTTTACCGATTAACTGATAAATTTTAAAAGGAGGCTAATTATGTTGTTGTGTGATCTTGTTGAATACTCACACTTCTTTGGTAATCGCCATAGCTCAGGCTTTCACAGTTCTTTACTGCGTTAACCTGCCTGAGCGACGTTAACTATTACCTCTCCTCAGCTTACTGGGTTATCGCGTGATATTACCCAAAGCATTTTTATGCTTAAAAAATGAGTAAGCTATGAGCACATTATTATCTACACAAAACCTCTCTTTTCATAATAATCACGGTATATTGCTGAGTAATATTTCTTTGGCCCTCACTAAAGGTGAGAAAATTGGTTTAATTGGCTACAACGGTTGTGGAAAAAGTACACTATTAAAACTTTTATCACACCAATTAATACCAACAGATGGCTCTATTACTATCGCCAATCAAGTCATTATGGCTTATGTCGAACAACAGTTACCAAGTGAGCTACAGTCAATGCGTCTCATTGATGCGGTTCTTCATAAATTACCTGAAGAGCTACGCATATCTGAAAGTTGGCGTAGTGAATTGTTATTAAGTGAAATGGGATTTAAAACCAATGAAATCAATCTATTAGTCTCACAATTAAGTGGTGGTCAACATACTCGTTTATTACTTGCGAGAGCATTGATTTTGCAACCAGACTTACTGCTATTAGATGAGCCAAGTAACCACTTAGATCTACCGACTATCTTGTGGTTAGAAACATTTTTAACACAGTGGCGAGGAAGTTTTATTCTTGTTTCACATGACAATAGGTTGTTAGATAAAGTGACCAATTGTACGTGGATCATTCGTGATAAAACCCTATCTGTTTTTCGCTTGCCCTGCTCTCAGGCAAGACAAGAGCAAGAAGCACAAGATATCAGTGCGCAACATCGTTGTGATGCACAACAAAAAGAGATAGATCGTATTGCACAAAGTGCGAAGCAATTGGCCATCTGGGGAAAAGTGTATGATAACGAAAGTTTGTCACGTAAAGCCAAACAAATGGAAAAACAAATTGTTCGTTTAAAAGACGAACAAGTCGATGTAACAGAAGGCAATCAATGGACGTTACAGTTATCAGGAACAATATTACGGGCAGATAGATTGCTTGAGCTGCATCAGCTTTCAGTGATCCCTGCGCCAGATGCACCGATTTTATATACCATCGATAATCAACGGATCAAAAGTGGTGATCGAGTCGCTATTGTTGGTGCTAATGGGACAGGTAAGTCATCATTATTAAAAATGATTTGGTCATCATTTCATGGTTCAACCACATCAACAGAAAATGTGATCAGGCTGCATCCCAGAGTTGAGTTAGGTTATTACGATCAAAGTCTCGCACAACTTAATGATAATGATACCCTTGCCGATGCACTAAAGCCCTTTGCACCGCTATTAGATGAGCAAAGGAAAATGGCATTAATAAATGCAGGTTTTGTTTATTCTCGCCATAATCAGCAAGTAAAGTCATTAAGTGGTGGTGAACGAGCTCGTTTACTTTTTATTGGTCTCAGTTTGGCAAAATATTCATTATTAATGCTAGATGAACCAACAAACCATCTTGATATGGAAGGTAAACAGGCATTAGCTGAGCAAATTCAACAATTTTCAGGGGGAATTTTACTCGTCAGCCATGATAGAGAATTGATAGAGAAAAGCTGTAATCGTTTTTGGTATATTCACAATGGTGTTCTTAGCGAACATCATGATATTGAAACAATTTATCAGCTTATTTCTCAACAAGATATGTCATCGGTCTCTAATGAGCAAAATGGCCATCATGCTCCATCTGTTGAAATAGTAAAACATCATAATGAAGATGAATTGCTAATGAAATTGATAGCACTTGAAGATAAATTGAATGCTGATTTAGCAAGAAAATCTGCTCATCAAAAGCCTATGTTACAGGCTCAATGGCAAGCAGAAATAGAGATCTTAAAGCAGCAACTTGATTTAGCTTAATTTTTCTAACGATTAACCTATTGATTTTAAGTTATAATACAAAGCGGAGGAACCCCTCCGCTTTTATTGGTATTAACTAATAAGAGAGAACTACTTATTGTATTAATTTATATTCTATTAAATAAAGATTTTCCGTTGTAGGATAAATGTCTTTAATTAAGGCCTTTAAAGCAGGCAAACTCATACCCTCTTGTTGAGCATGAAATTCATTTATCTCATTAAAATTTAAGGGTGATACAGAAATAATTTGTAACTTTCCATAATAAGTGCCATGTTCATTAGATAATAAATCAACAATAGTGTTTGGTTTATAGTGGCTTTCTGCTTCATCCCTAATTGTGATCACTTTAATACCGGCTAAAATTGAAGGGATTAAACGCTCAAAAAATGTAATATCTGTTGGTACAATCGCTGTTGATGCCATTTTATTTCATCTGTTATAAATTGATATTATGTTTATTATAACGGTTAATCGCTCTTGCTAATAGCCAATCTATCATGCTGATGATGAAGGGATTTTTCTCTTTGTAATAATTTTTCTTTGCGCTCAATCCCCCAACGATATCCAGATATTTCACCATTTTGTCTGATAACTCGATGGCAAGGGATCGCCACTGCTAGTTTATTTGATGCACAGGCATTCGCCACTGCTCGATAAGATTTTGGCGAACCAATTTTTTGAGCAATTTCTTGATATGTCATGGTACAACCAAAAGGAATATCTAATAATGCCCGCCAAACTTTTTGTTGAAATACTGTTCCTTGAATATCAAGTGGTAATGCCAAAGGTTGTGTTGGCAGTTCAACAAAACCAATGACTTGGGCAACCAATTTTTCAAACTCTTGGTTTGCACCAACAAGTTCAGCTTGAGGAAATTGTTTTTGTAATTCTTCTAATAAACACGCAGGATCATCGCCAAGTGTTATCGCACAAATGCCCTTTTCACTTTGAGCTACAAGGATATGGCCTAATGAGCAGATCCCTACAGCAAAAAAAATCACGATATTTTGTCCACCATTGCGCCAATGGGTTGGCGTCATACCTAATATGGCTGTCGCATTTTCATAAAATCGGCTATTCGCATTAAAGCCTGATTGATATATCGCATCTGTAATTGTTTTATCGCCAGCTAATGCTTTCTTAATTAGTTTGTGCCGATAAGCATTCGCATACTCTTTAGGTGTAATTCCCATTATAGATTTAAATCGTCGATGGAAATAATATGGGCTGGATTGAATATGTGCGGCGATGTCGGCAAGAGAAACATCACCCTGATTTTCTTCAATAAAACGGCAGGCTTGTTCAATAAGTTGATAATGTCTCTTTTCCATTTTAGTTCCTACATTTATGTATGCTGGATGAAGTCCATTATCAATAAACTTCTATTTAGATCACTCCGATTATTGCTCTTTAGTCTGCGCTTTCTTTAGATAATGCCCATAAATAGAGTGAAGCCGTTGAACCATAAGGAGAATAACGTTTACGATAGCGTTCAAAGCGTGTTCTATCTAAGCTTTGATGGCGATATAAACGCATGATACCACGCTGAATAGCTAAATCCCCCCAACTTAAAATATCAGGACGATTAAGTGATGAAATTAATAACATTTCAGCGGTCCAAATGCCAATACCTTTTAATTTTATTAGGGTATTGATCACCGCTTTATCAGACATAGCGGGGATTTGGTCTAAATCTAACGTATGATTTATAACTGAGTCTGCGATACCTTTAATATAACCGGCTTTACGCATTGTCATTCCACATTGCTGAATATCTTGCACTGATAAACTAGCAATATGTACAGGAGTATAAATACCATCACATAGGGTAAGTAAACGTTGCTGAACCGTGGTGGCAGCCGCAACAGAAATTTGCTGTTCAATAATATTTTTAATTAATGCGGTAAATAAATCAGGGGTAAGTGGACGTTTAATTTCCCCTATTCTTTCCATCACCGCGGCTAGACGCTTATCTTTTTGTTTTAAAAAAGAGATCTCTTTTTCACCATACTGAAAATACATAAAATCACGCTACTAATTAAGGTATTTATTAAAACAGTATAGCGTGCACTTCCCCCCATTATGCACTCTGTTTCTTGCTCTTTTTAGCAAATGTTAATATAAAAAGAGCAAACTATATGATTAATATAATGTTTTCATAATACGTTCAGGCAATTGTGCATCATATTTATCACCATCAAATTGTTGATGAGAAATGGATTTCAATATTTGTCCCAGTGCTGGAATAGTTGATTTATCAGCTAAATATTTGTTTTCCCACAAACCTGAACGAATAAGTGCCCTACCACATTGGAAAAATACGCGCTCAACATGGATGCGCAAGACTGAGCGAGGTAGTGCATTGTTATATTTAAAGCGTGCGAGTGTTTCTTCATCTATTAAAATTTCCGCATGACCATTAATTCGTAATGTTTCATTAATGCCGGGGACTAGCACTAATAAAGCAATCGCGGGATTAATTAACAAATTGCGCATGCTATCAATGCGGTTATTACCACGTCTATCGGGTAATAATAAAGTATGGTCATCTTCAATATGAATAAAACCGGGCTCATCGCCACGAGGAGAAACATCCATACCATCAGCACTATAAGTGGCTAATGCAACAAATGGTGTAGCTTCAATATAAGGGCGATAAAGGGGGTGAATAAAATCCACTTCTTTTAAGACCGATGGTTCGGCAGGTTGACCATAAATCTCTTCCAGTGTTTTCAGATCTTTTACAATGGTATTTTTCATAAGGTGGCCTTGTTATCATTTAGCTCATTCTTCATCATATACAAATTTCGTATAAAAAAAAGGTCACCATAAAATGTGACCTTTTCATCAATCTTATCAATCTATTAAGCCGTTAAAGCGAGTTTAGCACCAAATAATAAGAATACAGCACCAATGCAACTATTCGATAATGATGCTAATCGTTTGTTATGCTTAACCTTATTAGTAATAGCAACGCCACCAAAAATAAGTACAGATAAGTAAAGCATACTACATATTTCTAATATTACACCTAATACAAAAAAGGGAACCCCTGCATTTTCATATTTAGGATCAATAAATTGAATAAAAAATGACACATAAAAGATGATCATTTTTGGATTTAACAAACTTAAGAAAAGCGCTTTGATATATAAGCCGTTTTTCGCTTTTACAACCTCTACTGCAACCTGTTCCGGCTGCTCTTTTTTCTTATGGAATGTCGCATAGAGTGTTTTTAAACCTAAATAGGTTAAATAAAGTGCACCGGCATACTTGATCACAATAAAGAAAACGGGTGAAGTCTTGACTAATGAAGCAACCCCCAAAAATGCCAAAAAGATTAATAATGCATCACCCGTAAAAACACCAAGAGCGGCTTTATACCCCCCTTTCACGCCATGCTTCGCACTCGAAGTTAGGACGAAAATTGAATTTGGACCTGGTACTAGTGTAATAAAAATAACGCCTAAAAGGTATGTCCAAATATTTGAAATACCAATACTTTCTAACATATGACGCCTTTTTTAAAAAAATAATATGCTGTATATGTGGGCTATCATATCGATATTAATTTTTTTGTAAAACAATAAACTTATATTTAACGATAAATAAGTAAATTAAACTGGTTTTAGAGCTTAAATATAGTCTAATGATTCATTTTTTCATTTATGTTTGGATTATATGACTGGTTTGAATGCGGGTAATAGTATGGTGCTGAAATTGCTTTTTTTATATAGATAAAATTCTTAATAAAGCATTTTAATAAGAACTATTGGCTGGGTTTTTGGTTATTTATGGGGAGAACAACCTATTGTATCGTTAATGTTATAGTCTATTTATCTATTTGTGATGAGAATCACTGTTATAAGCCATTTTTTATATAGAAATAACCATATATCTTTATGAAAAATAATTATTTTTTATAAATTTTGCATTTTTTAGCACATAAAGTGAGTATAATATTCACAAGGATTTACCAAAGTGATTATTCTTTAGTAGATCTATCCCTATTGTAGATTACCGATAACGTAATCTTACACATATTACATTGAAATTAGTGATATACATCACTCTGAGCAAATGCTAAGCCACTAAGATGACTTTTTATGGTAACTTTAGTGATACCGGAAAACGTATGATAAAAAGGCTATAATTGCTCAGCAACGACTACTAAAGATGGAACATCGATTATAGCCCGATGCCCTATTTGCTAAAAGATTTACATGTAGCAACAGACACATTGGTGACACTGTCACTTTTATTAGGTGAGTAAGTTGAACCAAATTAATCTACACAAGCGGATCCTCTGTTAGCCTCTTATCGCTTATCATGATTTATCTAGAGAACCATTATGGATGCACAACTGTATAAAGAGTTTAAAATTATAGAAAAAGCGTTTTGGTCAGAGATATGTGAAAACAATATTCGTATTGGTGATCATACCCACTGCTTTATGACACCGATGGACGCGCCTATTTTTAATTTTATCTATCTTCGTCAAGGCGCTAGCGAAAATACTTTCCAACAAGCAAGTACGCTGTTCTCCTCGCAAAAAAAAGGTCACATGCTGGTTCTGCCGGAATCTCTGTTGCCTGAATTTGAAGAGATAATAAAAAAAGCAGGTTATACGGGTGACGGTATGACAACCGCTATGTATCTCTCATTGTCTGATGCGACTTATCCCCCCTATAAAAATAACCCGTGCGATATTATTTTAACTAACCATGATCTTAAACAGTGGGCGCAACCATTGAAAACCGCCTTTCCTGTTGGTGACGATACGATAACTAATGAATATATTCGTTATCACCAAAAAGCGTTAGATAATGGTGCGACGATCCTTCATTATGCATTATTAGTTGCAGGGCAGCCTGTATCATCATTAACGCTGACATTACATGATAAACTAGCAAGATTTGACGATATTGGGACGGATATTGCCTATCAAGGCAATGGTTATGCCACACATTTAATTACTCACGTATTAGAGTTTTGTCGAGAGCAAGGTGTCGAGCGTTGTTTCTTAGATGCGTCAGCGGATGGTCTAGCGCTATACCGTAAATTTGGTTTTAAGCCACTTTTTAACTATTTAAGCTTTATTAACGAATAACCGCCTACATTAAGAAGGCTCAATCAAGTTATTGAACCTTCTTTTCAACCTTTAAAAGGCCTACGACAAAGCAAATGCTAACGCTATGTTATCTATGTTAAAATAACACCATTAAGCCATTACTTTCCCTCCAAACAGTGGCGATTAATTTTACCTTGCTAATAACTACTTTCTATATAGCTATCATAGCTATCGTCAATTTCCTCGTATTTATTATTTGATTTACTAGCTAAAACTACACTATTGATCTAGAGTTAGACATAATGTATAAGTTGTTATACATTTAATCTAACCAGAGTGAAATAGGAAAATACTATGAGTTCACATCTTGTGATGCAAAATATTGAAGCTCTTTCATCGCCAGGGGGGCACTACTCTCATGTTGTTACAGCCAATAATATGTCCTTTATTTCAGGCCTATTACCTTTAGATAAAAACGGCGTCCCATTAACGGATAAACCTATTGAATTTCAAATTAATCAAGTGCTTGAAAATTTAAACGCTTGCCTTATAGGAATAAAAGCACAAAAAACCGATATTGCCCAAGTTAAGATGTATATTACAGACATTAACGAATGGCCTGTTGTCAATGAGTTATATGCAAAATGGATTGGTAAACATAAACCGGCCAGATTAGTCGCGGGTGTAAAAGAGCTTCATTTTGGCAGTAAAATTGAAATTGAAGCCATGGTGATCAAGGAGCAAACTTTATGAATAAATTAGCGCTTCCTACTTACCAAGATGTGGTTGAAGCACATCAACGTATTTTGCCATATCTTAATAAAACACCTATCTTAACCTCTCGCACTATCAATGAGTTAACGGGTGCTCAATTCTATTTTAAATGCGAAAACTTTCAGCGCATAGGCGCTTTTAAATTTCGCGGAGCAATGAATGCATTATCACAATTTACGGACGAACAGCGCAAAAATGGTGTGATAACTTTTTCATCAGGTAATCATGCTCAAGCTATTGCACTATCGGCAAAATTATTAGGTATTCCAGCTACAATTATCATGCCTGAAGATGCCCCCACCGCTAAAATGCAAGCAACAAAAGGTTATGGTGGTAGAGTCATTCTATATAACCGTTATACACAAGATCGCGAAGAGATAGGACAAAAGCTTGCTCAAGAAGAAGGATTAACTTTAATACCACCTTACGATCATCCTCACGTTATTGCCGGTCAAGGTACTGCAGCTAAAGAGTTATTCGAGGAAGTTGGTGAGTTAGATATGCTGTTTGTTCCCTTAGGGGGAGGTGGTTTACTTTCAGGTTCATTATTATCAACCAAAGCCCTTTCGCCACATTGTAGAATTTTTGGTGTTGAGCCTTTAGCGGGAAATGACGGACAACAATCATTACGCAAAGGTGAGATAATTTATATTGATACGCCAAAAACTATTGCAGATGGCGCACAAACTCAGCATTTAGGCGATTATACTTTTGAGATCATTCGCAACAACGTAGACGATATTTTAACAGCAACAGATGAAGAACTAATTTCTGCTATGCAATTTTATGCTCAGAGAATGAAAATCATTGTAGAGCCTACAGGCTGTTTAAGTTTAGCTGCAGCTCGTCAATTTGGTGATAAGTTAAAAGGCAAAAAAATTGGCATTATTATCAGTGGTGGCAATGTCGATATTATGCAATATGGTCATTTTTTATCACAAAAATAATTGAATAAATAGATGTTATTTATTATAAAAAAGCAGTATAGCTTGTTTTTTATACTGCTTAATATAATAAAGATATTTTGAAGCTGAGTCTCTGTTAATTAATTGAAAAAGCGATCCCCGCTTCTTTGCATAATTGCGTTAGATCTTCTTTCAATTGTTGGTTTTCTTCAGGTAATAAATCAAGTTGAGGTAAACGCATATGACCACCATTTAAGCCACGCATAGTTAATGCTGACTTAAATATCGCCATGTTCGCGCCTGATTTCAAAGCATCACTAAATTTCACACAAAATTGTTGCCAGTGCTTCGCTTCTTGATAATTACCCGTAATATAGGCTTGATACATATTCACAAATGGCTCAGGGAAAACACAGGCACATCCTGAAACCGTGCCATCACAGCCTGCATCTAATAAACCAAGGAATAATTTATCGTAGCCATGAAGTACTGAAAAATTATCTGCAACCGCTAAATAGCCAAGTGTCGTATTGTTATCGGCAAAACTGTATTTTATACCAATCACATTTTTGCATTGTTGCTGAATTTTAGCCGCTAATTCAGGCTTGATATTATTAGCCGCACATTGTGGAATGTTATAAAGATAGATTGGGAAATTCTCTGGTACGCTATTGGCGATAGTCACAAAATAGTGCTCTAATTCTCTGTCTGTGGCAGCAAAAAATTGTGGCGTCACTACACCAATACCATCGGCACCAATTTCTACAGCATGTTTGGCGAGTTCAATGGTTTCTGTTACCGTCATTGCGCCAACATGAATAAAAACAGGTAAACGTTTATTTGCCGTCTCTACTACGGTTTGCGCCACACTTTTACGCTCTGATGCGGATAAACGCAACATTTCTCCGGTCGTGCCACAAGGATAAAGGCAATCAACACCTTTAGTGATCAACATATTAGTTAATGCAGACAACGCGTTGATGTCCACATGATCATTTGAATCAAACGGAGTAACCATCGCCACTGTAACGCCAAATAATTTTTTCATGTAAGAGCCTTTTATTTATTCAATCAAATTGCTTCAACAATAACGTTAATCGCTAACATTCCGGGATCGTCTAATCCTATCGATTTTTCTGGGAACATACGGGCACGTCCCAATAAATTAGGCTTAGGGCGAAATTCATTTAGCGTATTATTAATACTTTTTAAAGCAGTGGGTTTTAGTTCAGTCAGAGATGAGATCGACGCTAGATCTTCAGATAAATGATAAAGAATATCTAATACTGACTTTTGCCCTAATTCCCCTTTTCCTCTCGCCATCATGCTTTGGTATGCGACCGTCAATAGTGGGGAAATATCAGTAAGCGCTATTTCTTGCAGGTGGTTTTCTTTGCAATATTTGGCCATTGCCATAAAAGCCGTTGCTTGCAAAGTACCAAAAGAAGACGCACAGGCTTTTTGTAATGATTTACTGCATTGAAAAAGCGCTTTGCTTAAATCGTCAGGCCAATCTTGGGCATCGTTAGCAATTTGTCGCCATCCTTTTTGCATGGTTACCCCTAAATCACCGTCACCAAGTTGGCTATCTGCTTCACATAGTCTATTTTGAGACTGTTCACAGGCAATCGCGATACGTTGTACAGCAAGTTTTATATTATCGAGTGTAATATTAGTCATCATCACACTCTCCAAAATGCACAGTGTGCAGGTGCATTCAATAAAGCTTCAAGCTCATCATCAAGTTTACAAAAAGTTAAGCTAGCACCGGTCATTTCCATTGATGTTGCATAACGGCCGACTAATGGGTGAATGATAGTCGCCCCTGTATTATCAATAAGTTGAACAACTTTATTATATAAAATATAGAGTTCTTCTAAAGGCGTTGCACCTAACGAGTTGACTAGTACTGAGACTTTATCACCCTTTTTTAGTGATAATTCGGCTTGTAAACGTTGAAACATTTCTTCAGCAATATCATCTGCACTACGTAATTTATCGCGCCAAATTCCTGGTTCACCGTGGATCCCCATTCCCATTTCCATTTCATCGTCAGCTATTTCAAAGGTAGGATGTCCAACAGCGGGTAAGGTGCAAGATGTTAAGGCACAGCCTATTGTTCGCGTGTTTTCCATGGTTTTTTGAGCAATGCGGGTCACCTCATCAAGAGATGCCCCTTCTTGAGCTTTGGCCCCTGCCATTTTAAAACCATAAATCATTCCAGCCACACCACGACGTTTATGCGCTTCTTCTGGTGTTGCAGAAGCAATATCATCTGTCGCTAACACCGTTGTACATCGAATATTATCTTCAAAATCTACCGTTTCAGAAGCCATATCAAAATTCATAATATCGCCACCATAATTACCATAGAGCAGTAATACCCCCTGCCCATTATCCGCAGCGCGTATCGCATCAGCCATTAGATCTGCTGACGGTGAGGCAAATACATCACCGACTGCGGCGGCATCTAATAAACCTTCACCTACATATCCGGTGAAAACGGGAAGGTGCCCTGATCCTCCGCCAGTAACAATTCCCACTTTAGCTTTATCTGAGCTGTTAGCTCGCGTAATTAAACGTGGTTGTGGTTGACGATAAATATCATTATGTGCAAGGCATAAGCCAGCTAATGTTTCATCAACATAATTTTCTGGTTTATTTAATATCTTTTTCATAAAAACACCCGATATTTTTATTTATCTACGGATATTGCCCTCTTAAATTAAAAATTAATTATTTAAGAAGCATTTTCCCTGGTATTGGATAGAATATGTGTATATTTTTGAAAATAATAAATAGCTTATTAGTTATTTGGTTTTAAATGCGCTCCTAATTTGCATAGCGACAATTAATAGGAAAATACTGGCTAATACAATTGAAATAGGTCTATTAACAAAATTAATTAGCTCTCCGTCCGATTTCATCAACGAAGAAAGTAAATTCTTCTCTAGCATCGGTCCTAAAATCATCCCTAATATAATCGGTGAGATAGGAAAGTTACGCTGTTGAAGAAAATAGCCGATAACTCCCATCACCATCATAACCACAATGGATGACATCGTATTGGTAATAGCAAATGAACCGACAATACTAAATAAAATAATTGCTGGATAAAGAATTGCATTATCAATAGCAACAATTTTCTTTAAAAAATTAACAACAATAAAAGCTATAGGTAATAAGATTAAATTCGCAATAAAGAAAATGATAAAAACGGCGTACAGTTTATCTGGATTAAATAAAAAGAGAGTTGGTCCAGGTTGCATATCTTTCATATACAATACACCAATGATAATAGCTGCCGCAGAATCACCGGGAATACCAAAAACCAATGAAGGTATCCAACTTCCTGCTAAACTAGCATTATTACTTGCTGATGCATCAACAATACCTTCTTCTGAGCCTTGCCCATACTTTTGCGGTTTTTTTGATAATTTTTTAGATACCGCATAAGAGATCCACGCAGCGATATCGGCACCAGCACCGGGTAAAGCACCTATCAATGTACCAATAATACCACTACGGAAAATGCCCCCTTTACGTTGGCAAACAACCTTTCCCACCCCTTTAAAAATATTATATGAGCTATTATCTGTATTAACTGCTAATTTAATTTGCTTTTCTTTCCAGCGATCGACGTAATATTTAATCGCACCAGAGATAGCAAATAGCCCTATCATGGCGGGAATAAAACTAACACCTTGCATTAAAGAGACTTCACCAAAGGTAAAACGGGCTTGTCCTGTAAATTCATCGTAGCCAATAGTGGCTAAAGCAATACCGAAAAACAGTGCTAGCAAACTTTTTCTAATTTGAGCGCCAGAAACAATAGTGGCGCAGCTTAATCCAATTAAAGTAAGCCACATATATTCGTAAGAGCTAAATTTAAGTGCAAACTCGGCTAACAACGGAGCGGTTGACGCTAAAATAATTGTGCCGATCACCCCACCAATAACGGAGCTTGTTAATGACATCCCTAATACACGATTAGTTTTACCTTCTTTAACCAATGTATGGGCATCGTTAGTATAAGCTGCAGAGGCGGGTGTTCCGGGAATATTTAATAATGCCCCTGGAATATCGCCGGCAAATATCGAGGATGCACCTACGGAGATCATCAGTGCTAATGCAGGAATTGGATCAAGAAAGAAAGTAAAAGGCACCATTAAAGCAATTGCCATGGTTGATGTTAACCCCGGAATTGCTCCAACAAATAAACCAAATAAGCAAGCGCCGATGACAACAAGTATTGTCGTGTAATCAATATAAGCTAATGCGCTAATAAATATATCCATACTGTTTTTCTCTATTTATTAAAATAATTGAGGTAGCGGTACTAACAGTACAGCGGTAAATAAATAGTAAACGCCTAATACAATTCCAGCAGAAATAATAAAACTAAATATTGGTTTTACTTTTGCGTATTTCATCATTAATGGTGCAATAACAATAAATCCTGTAACAATAAAACCAAGGTATTCAGCAAAAAACACATAAAATAGAATGATACCAATAATTAATAACACAAATTTTATTTCATGCCATGTCACCAAAGGTGTATCCATTTGCTGCTTTTTTGCAAAAATATCTAATAATGAAAAAATAATTATTCCTCCACCAATTAGTGAAGGCATAAAAGCCGCACCATATTCACTAAAATCACCTAATGAATAGGCGCTATAAATAATAAGAAATAATCCAAATAGGCAAAATATAAATGATAATATATGACGATTTAGCATAGGCATAAAAACGGCTATTATCAGCCGTTTCCTCAGTTATTTTTTTATAATTTCGCCAAACTTTTTATCTTCATTGGCCATAAATTGTGTCGCATCATCACCATACAATTCAATGACTTCAAATCCTTGTTTATTAGCAAATTCAGCTAATTCACCTGAAGCATAAACTTTCTTCATTGCTGCGGTAAGCTTATCTTGTGCTTCTTTATCAAGTCCTTTAGGGGCAACTAACATATTCCATGCTTGTAAATCCCAATCATAACCTGTTGCTTCTTTAAAGAGAGGAACATCAGGATAAAATGCCGATTTTTCATTAGACATAATGGCCATATGTTTGACTAATCCGGCTTTGACCATACTGTCAGCCTCACCTAATGAAGACGTTACAATATCAACGCCCCCTGAAGCTAACTCTTGTAATGCCGCACTGGCTCCTTGGGAAGGAATAAAGCGGATTGCGTTATCAGGTAAACCTGCTGCACGTAACATACCAATATTATTAAGATGCCAGATAGAGTTTAATCCACTCCCTGACGCTTTTAATTTCCCTGGGTTGGCTTTGGCATAATCAATAATTTCTTGTGCATTATTAAAAGGCGATGATTTTGCAACTTGTAATCCACCGTAGATTACCGCTAAACGTGTGATCGGGGTATAATCTTGATAGGTTAAATTAGTCATCCCCTGATGATGCATCATCGCAATTTCAACCGTGGCAATACCTAATGTGTAACCATCTGGCTTGGCATTTTTAATAGCATCATGTCCAACAACGCCACTTCCTCCGGTCTTATTAACGACATTAACCGTCACACCTAATTCTTCTTGTAATCCTTTTGCTGCTAAACGAGCAACGGTATCGGTATTGCCACCAGCAGCCCAAGGAACAATAATCGTAATAGGTTTTTCAGGCCATTGTGCAAAAGCAGGAACAGTAAAAACAGAACTGCATAGGGTCAGAGCTAAGAGAGTTTTTTTCATTATATGCACCTTTTCTCATTGCAGATTACTTGTGGTCGAATATCTTCAATTCTTAATTTAAGACGTGCTTGTACTTGTGACAGTGAAGGCATTGAAGTCACCCCTTTTTGTTCTATAAATGCAGACAAGAAAGCACTAGCAAATAAAACACTTTCTGGCATTGTGCCTCCTGCGGCTATTTTTGAGGCAAATGCACCATTAAAAGCATCTGTTGCTGCCATCGTATCAACACGTAGAGAAGGTAGTGGCGGAATATGAAAAGTATTCCTCCCATCAAAATACACCACGCCTAATTCATCTATGTAGATAATCACTTTTTTCTTTTCGTTACCGGCAATAATCTCTACGGCTTGCTTGGCATCATTAATCGTATTAATTTCAATACCTGACCAATCTGAAGCTTGGTAAGCGTTTAACGTAATAAAATCTACATATAAATAAAGTTGTTTTAAATCATCGCTATACGGAGCGACATTAAGTATGACGGTTTTATTAATAGAATGAGCAAAAGAAGCGGCTTTCACATTAGCATCAATATTAATTTCCCCTTGCAGTAATAACACGTCAGCTTCACTAATATAAGGCAGTGATATATCGACCTCTTGCAGGGTAAAAGTGTTATTTGCGCCTAAATAGGTAGCCGTAATATTATTTTGGGTTTTATCTGCTAAATAGCTAATTGAGCTACCTGTTGGCTCTATTTCTGTTTGAAAAATAGTAAATGAATCAATACCGCTCTCTTGCAAATATTTATAAGCATACTTACTAAAATGATCTTCACCGACTTTGGTAATTAAATGCACTTTTGCATCAGAAAAACTGGCAGAAATGGCTTGATTCGTCCCTTTTCCACCCGGACCTATTGAGTTTCCTTTTGAATTTACCAATTCCCCTACACGAGGAAATGCATCAACATTAGCAATAATGTCCACCACAAAAGAGCCTAATACACACACTTTACCTTCTGGTGTTTTCTTTTTATGTTCTTTGACGATCAATAAATCGTGTAGTAAGCATGAGATATCAAAACTATCACTAAATTTACTGATCTTTTTTATTTCTTGTTTCCCTAGTATGGCGCCACCATGACAACGTTTGATCAACCCTTCATTTTCGAGGTATTTCAAATCACTGCGGATCGTTTCTAATGTGACGTTGAATCTTTCCGCTAGCTGAGCCACTTTAACTTTTTTCTGTTCCCTAATAATGCTATAGATTTCCTGTCGTCTTTCTTCTGAAAACATATAAAGTGCCTCCGTATCATTAATACGAGAATAAGGATATCCAGCCGATGATTTTGCGATAACATTCAAAACAAAAAACCAAAAACGGAAGCAAAACCAAATCCGAACAACTTAGATCACATTTTTTTAACAGTAATTCAATTGTGATAGCTGGAAAATGAGAGATGAAACGAATCTTTATCTGATGAGGAGTTTGTTAAGCGTAAGAAAAATCAGTCTATTATAAGTACATTGATTTTCAATGTTCTATTTTAGAACCAGCTGATTTTGTAAATATCATGTTAACTGACGGTTTATTTGTTTTATTACATAAGAGATTATTGATACACAGTTCAAGCTAACCGACGTTTTTTTAATGTTTACTCGATATCAAATGACACTTGTTAAATAACAATAATAAAAAAACACAGATGTAATCATTGATAAAAATAATGAGTTAATGATTCTGTATATTACACATTATAAATTGGACTTTATTAGGCTATTTTAGTTATTTAGTTTATTTTTTCTTATTAATCGATATGTATTAAATTATATATCAATATTAATCAATTGATTAATTTTAAATAATACATAGGGTTAAGAAAACAGCGACAATTGATAACCTTCGTAATAAATCATCTTTCTTTGATGTAAAGCAACTACCACTTTTTATAAGTAAGTAATATCCACATTAACAGTTGGGTTTTATTATCTTACGTTAGCGTGCTTATTTATTAACAAAAATGATAACAATAATTTCTATATAAGCTCTTTATTTTTCTTCTTAAAAATATAATTAAGTGAGTAATGTATGAAAAACATCAAAGAGATGACGTTACTTTCCACCCCCCTATCTCGCCGACGCTTTGTAAAAGTGGGAGCCGCTGGTGGATTAGTTGCAACGGCGGGTGGATTATCTCTCCCCTTTAGCCAAGCCATGGCTTCGGAGCAAACAGCGCCGACATCTACCAATAAAGAAAAAGTCGTCTGGAGTGCATGTACCGTCAATTGCGGTAGTCGTTGTCCATTGCGTATGCATGTCGTTGATGGCGAAATTAAGTACGTTGAAACAGACAATACCGGCAATGACGTTTACGACGAGTTCCATCAAGTACGAGCTTGCTTACGTGGTCGCTCTATGCGTCGGCGTGTTTATAATCCAGATCGCTTACGTTATCCCATGAAACGCGTAGGTAAACGTGGTGAAGGTAAATTTGAACGTATCTCTTGGGATGAAGCCTTTGATACTATTTCCGACACCATGAAACGCCTGATAAAAGATTATGGCAATGAATCTATTTATCTAAATTACGGTACAGGTACCCTCGGTGGCACCATGACAAAATCTTGGCCACCAGGAGCAACCCTTATTGCCCGTTTAATGAATTGCTGTGGTGGTTATCTCAACCATTATGGCGATTATAGTACTGCGCAGATCGCGGCAGGCTTAAATTACACCTACGGGGGATGGGCTGACGGCAATAGTCCTTCAGACATCGAAAATACTAAATTGGTTGTTATGTTTGGTAATAATCCCGGCGAAACACGTATGAGTGGCGGTGGTGTAACTTATTATGTTGAGCAAGCTCGTGAAAAATCAGATGCTCGCATGATAATTATTGATCCTCGCTATACTGATACGGGTGCAGGTCGTGAGGATGAGTGGATCCCCATTCGTCCAGGTACTGATGCAGCCTTAGTTAATGCGTTAGCTTATGTCATGATCAAAGAAGATTTAGTCGATAAACCCTTCTTAGATAAATACTGCGTAGGTTACGACGAAACCACGATGCCAGAAGGGGCACCTAAAAACGCCCACTATAAAGCCTATATTTTAGGTGATGGCGCAGATGGTCAACCCAAAACCCCAGAATGGGCAGCACAAATTACCGGCATTCCCGCGGCACGTATTGTTAAATTAGCCCGTGAAATCGCCGGTGCTAAGCCGGCTTATATTACTCAAGGTTGGGGCCCACAACGCCGTTCAAATGGCGAATTAGCCTCTCGCGCTATTGCAATGCTCGCTATCTTAACAGGTAATGTGGGAATAAATGGGGGCAATACCGGTGCCCGTGAAGGCTCTTACAGCATTCCTTTTGTCCGTATGCCAACCTTAACTAACCCTGTCACGACCAGTATTTCTATGTTTATGTGGACAGATGCCATTTTACGTGGCCCTGAAATGACCGCTACACGTGATGGCGTGCGAGGTAAAGATAAACTGGATGTACCTATTAAAATGGTCTGGAACTATGCGGGGAACTGCTTAGTTAACCAACATTCAGAAATAAACCGTACTCATGAAATCCTACAAGATGATAAAAAATGCGAAATGATTGTGGTTATCGATAATCATATGACCGCATCGGCAAAATATGCAGATATCTTACTGCCAGATTGCACGGCATCAGAGCAAATGGATTTCTGTATGGATGCTTCTGCGGGGAATATGGCTTACGTGATTTTCGCTGACCAAGCGATTAAGCCACGTTTTGAAAGTCGCAATATCTATGAGATGACCAGCGAAATTGCTAAACGTATGGGGGTGGGTGAGAAATTTACCGAAAATCGTACCCAAGAAGAGTGGTTACGCCATCTTTATGAGCAATCTCGTCAAAATTTACCAGAACTGCCTACCTTTGAAGAATTTCGGGCACAAGGTATCTTTAAAAAACGTGATCCACAAGGCCATCATGTGGCTTACCGTGAATTCCGCGCTGATCCACTCAACAATCCACTGACAACGCCGTCAGGAAAAATTGAAATTTATTCTTCGCAATTAGCTGAAATTAAAGCGACATGGGAATTAGCGGCAGACGATGTGATTGATCCACTGCCAATCTACTCCGCAGGTTTTGAAAGCTATGGCGACCCTGCTATGGATAAATACCCATTACAAATGACGGGTTTTCACTATAAAGCTCGTACCCACTCAACTTATGGCAACGTGGATGTATTAAAAGCGGCTTGTCCACAAGAAATTTGGATAAACCCTGTTGATGCTACAAAACGTGGTATCAAACACGGCGATTTAGTCCGTATTTATAACGATCGCGGTGAAGTACGTATCAACGCTAAAGTGACACCACGTATTTTGCCGGGTGTTGTCGGATTAAGTGAAGGGGCTTGGTATAACCCAGACAGTAACCGTATTGATCATGCAGGTTGCATTAACGTGTTAACGACCCAACGCCCTTCACCACTTGCTAAGGGTAATCCTTCTCACAGTAATCTTGTTGAAGTCGTCAAGGCGTAAGGAGTCTGGTTATGTCAACGCAATATGGTTTTTATATCGATTCAAGTCGTTGCACCGGCTGCAAAACCTGCGAACTCGCGTGCAAGGATTTTAAAAATTTATCCCCTGAGGTCAATTTCCGCCGTATTTATGAATATGCCGGTGGTGATTGGACCGAGCAAGATGGTGTGTATACGCAAAACGTTTTTGCTTACTACTTATCTATTTCATGTAACCACTGTGACGATCCGGCTTGCGTAAAAGTCTGTCCAAGTGGCGCCATGCACAAACGCGAAGATGGTTTTGTGGTGGTGAATGAAGAAGTGTGTATAGGCTGTCGTTATTGCCATATGGCATGTCCTTATGGTGCACCGCAGTTTGATGAAGTCAAAGGCCACATGACCAAATGTGATGGTTGTTATGAGCGTGTTGCTGAAGGCAAAAAGCCAATTTGTGTCGGATCTTGCCCATTGCGTGCATTAGATATGGCACCGATTGAAGAGTTACGCGCTAAATATGGTGATCTTGCTGAAATAGCCCCTCTTCCATCTGCGAAATACACTAAACCGAATATTGTACTTAAATTAAATGCCAATAGCCGACCTGTAGGTGACACCACCGGGCATCTGGCTAACCCAGAGGAGGTTTAAGATGGGCATGGGATTACATGAATGGCCACTGATGTTCTTTACCGTTATTGGTCAAAGTGTGGCTGGCGCCTTTATTATTATGGGTTGCGCCATTCTTTCAGGCAAACTGCCTGAAGCGTTAAATCGCAAAGTGCATTACAGCATGTTTGGTTTGTGGTTATTAATGGGGATTGGTTTTTTACTCTCCATGATCCACATGGGAACCCCAATGCGTGCCTTTAACTCTTTTATCCGTTTTGGTCATTCATCGTTAAGTAATGAAATTGCCAGTGGTGCCACATTCTTTGCTTTAGGTGGCTTATATTGGCTAATTAGTGTGTTAAATAAAATGCCCGCTGCATTAGGTAAATTGTGGCTAGTGGTTGTCATGATACTTGCGGTGCTATTTATCACGGCTATTTCGCGAGTTTATCAAATTGATACTGTACCTACTTGGTATAATGGCTATACCACAGTTAACTTCGTACTAACCGCATTTATTGGTGGCCCTATTTTAGCGGCACTGTTAATGCGTATTGCCGGTTTTAACTTAAATTGTATTAGTGCATTACCGCTATTAAGTGTCATCGCCATTATTATCAGTGCTATTGTGGCTACCTCTCAAGGCTTTGAATTGGGTTCAATTCAAACCTCCGTACAAAAAGCGGTTGATTTAGTTCCTGATTACGGTTTTTTAATGGGCATTAAATTGATTGCCCTAACATTAGGGTTAGCTTGTTGGATAGCACCGTTATTACGCAAAAATAATCCTTCTGTTTCTTTAATGGTGTTAGGTTTTATTTTGGTGTTTGTTGGTGAATTTATTGGTCGTGGCGTATTCTATGGCTTACATATGACAGTAGGAATGGCTGTTGTAGGTTAATCAACCTATTTATCCTTAAAAACCGCCGTAATGGCGGTTTTCTTTTACTGTGTTACCCTTTTTTAATCTTAGTCATTATGTTTATATAGGGAATAACCTATTATAGATAATATACATTTCAGCGGATAATAAAAATATTATGGAACAACAAGTTATTACAGATATTTCTCTCTCTGCCCGTATTATTGGGGCTGCTTTCTATTACCCACCAACTGAAAAAAGTGACATTGTTGAGTTACTCTCAAGCGGCAAATGGTTAACTGAATGGCCTTATGGCTCTGAAGAAGAAAAACAACGCATTGCCTCATTATTGGCGCAAACTACCTATCAAGATGAAACATTAGCACAAGCCTATCAACGTTTATTTATTGGGCCTTATGCGCTACCTGCACCACCTTGGGGATCAGTGTATCTTGATCATGAGAATGTCTTATTTGGTGATTCAACCTTAGATTTACGTGAATGGATGCTGGAGAATGGTATTGATATTGCCTTGACTCAAAATGAACCTGAAGATCACTTTGGTTTAATGGTGATGATGGTGGCATGGGTTGCAGAAACACGCCCTGAAAAATTAACTGAACTACTTGCTGAACATTTATTACCTTGGGCTTATCGCTATCTAGAGAAATTGTCCTTACAAGGAGCATTCCCTTATTATGAAGGTCTTGCCATGTTAGCAACGTTAACGCTTAAAAGCTGGCAATCCCTACTCTCGATTACTCCTGTTGAAAAACAGCTATTTTGCTAATCGACTGATTTGATCAAAAGAAGAACAGCCCTAATTGGGCTGTTATTTTTAGTTAAGATTGTTGAGACCAAAGCTGATAAAGTGCCGGTTGTTTTTCGTCTTCAGGTTTTATTTGCACAAATTGCAACCCTTCTTGTTGCTCCGGAGCGACTCTTAATGCCTTAGCAATATTGGCTGTCGATAATCCATAAGGCTGGGCATCATCATTAGAGTAAGCATAAAATATTTGTGAGATCCCCGCCATACGCATAGCCGCCAAACACATTGGACAAGGTTGACCACTGGCATAAACCACACAATCATCCAATTTTGCTCGTCCTAACACTTTTCCGGCTTCTCGTAATGCTAATAATTCTGCATGTGCAGTTGGATCATTTGTCGCTGTAATTTGATTAACAGCATGAGCAATCACTTGGCCATTTTTCACGATCACCGCGCCAAAGGGACGCCCACCAACTTTCACATTCTCTGTGGCAAGCGAAATGGCTTGCTGTATAAATTGCTTATCTGACATTATTTTGCCCCTGCTTGTTGAAGAATATTGATGATATTGGTATAGCCTTTATCTTTCGCTAAGGTTAATGGTGTACGTCCAGATCCATCAGCCAAATTAACATCCGCCCCACCATCGATCAGCAACGTCACGATATCTGCATATTTTTGACTTCCATCACCTAAAATAATGGCTTCAATTAACGCAGTCCAACCAAGGCGATTAACATGATTGACATCTACACCGGCATCAATCAAGGTTTTTACTGTGGCAACATGGCCGCGCTCCGCCGCAGGAATCAATGCCGTACCACCATAACGGTTGATGCTATTCAGATCTGCGCCATGGGCTAAGGTTAAAGCTAAAATTTCCTGCAAATCCTCTCGCTCCAGCATAAAGATAAGGTGAATCATAGATAGCATCGCGGGCATTGACGTTAGCCCCTTGTTCAATCAGGTATTTTGCCAC
Organism: Proteus sp. G4380; assembly: GCF_963885725.1. Taxonomy (NCBI): domain Bacteria; kingdom Pseudomonadati; phylum Pseudomonadota; class Gammaproteobacteria; order Enterobacterales; family Morganellaceae; genus Proteus; species Proteus sp. G4380. The sequence goes on along the minus strand of NZ_CAWPAV010000156.1, from coordinate 45,926 downwards.
CTCAATTTGATTCGCATGAGTAGCCGCCATTAGCGGTGTACGCAATTTGATATCTCGTTGTTCAATATTCTCTCCTTGCGCTATCTGGCGCTTTAATTCTGGCAAGTTTCCCTCTTGTGCCAGTGTTACTAGATCTGCTTTATCAGAATTTGCCATTGCTTTTACCATAAAGATAGATGAAACCATTAATAGGCCTAAGAAGTAGAAAAACCACTTGGTCTTTAAATAGATAGCATTCATTCAATCTCTCCTCGTGAAGGGGTATTTTCAGCCTGCTTAATCAGCAGATTATTCGACCATTTATTACATCTAACAAAGGGATGGCATTATTTCAACCTATTGAGGAATAAAATATTCCACCATTAAGCCTTGATTTAGGTTTGGTCAGCATTTTTATACTTTTTTTACATCCGCCATAGCGCTTTTATCAACATCTTTACACCTCTTTCAGTAGCTTTACTCAATCTAAATCGCAAAAGGATAGTTCAAATGTTGATATTCGGTGCTGTGGCATTAGTTATTGTGCTCACTGCTTATCTTATTTATGTGTTGTTTCATGCAGAGGCATTTTAAAAATGGCAACAACAACGTTGATCTATATTGCCGTTTTTCTCACCGTCTTACTGATTATGGGAAAAGTGATTGGCAATTATCTTGCTCGTCTCATAGAAGGTGATTTACCTCATTGGGTAACAAAAACAGAACAGGTTATTTGGCGTAGCTGTGGTTTTAAACCTGCCGGCAAAGCGATTCAGTCTATGAGTTGGTATCACTATATGTTCGCCCTGTTAATTTTTAACTCAATGGGAGCACTTTTATTATTGGTAATTTTACTTAATCAAGGTTATTTACCTTTAAATCCACAGTTTGCACCTAATATGAGTTGGGATTTAGCATTAAATACCACCATTAGTTTTATTACTAATACCAATTGGCAGGCCTATAGCGGTGAAACAGCCGTCAGCTATTTAAGCCAAATGATGGGGCTTACAGTACAAAATTTCTTATCAGCAACAACGGGGATCGCTGTTGCCTTTGTATTGATCAGAGCATTAACACAATCTTCTTGCCATTCCATTGGTAATGCTTGGGTAGATATCGGTCGTATTACCCTATATCTGTTACTACCTTTAGCCATTATTTGGTCACTGTTATTTGTTAGCCAAGGCGTGATCCAAAATTTCCATCCCGCGCTATTAAGCCAAGGACTTGAAAATCAGCAATGGTTACCAATGGGCCCCGTTGCTTCTCAAGAGGCAATTAAACTGTTAGGAACCAATGGAGGAGGCTATTTTGCAGCAAACTCTGCTCATCCTTATGAAAACCCAACCTCTTTCAGTAACTTTTTGCAAATACTTGCCATATTCCTGTTACCTACCGCGCTATGCTTCGCCTTTGGCCGACTGAGTGGCACACAACGGCAAGGCTATACCTTACTTTGGGTAATGACATTGATTTTTATTGTTGCGGTTAGCGTGATTGTTTGGGCTGAATGGCGAGGTAACCCACAATTTACGTTAATGGGTGCGGATAGTTCATTAAATATGGAAGGTAAAGAGAGTCGCTTTGGTTTAATAGGCAGTGCGTTATTTGTTGCCGTCACTACAGCCGCTTCTTGTGGTGCAGTAAATGCCATGCATGATTCATTAACTGCATTAGGAGGTATGGTTCCTATGTGGTTAATGCAAACTGGAGAAGTCATCTTCGGCGGTGTTGGTTCTGGTTTTTATGGCATGATCTTGTATGTTTTGTTAGCTGTTTTTATCGCTGGATTAATGGTGGGTCGAGCACCTGAATATCTCGGCAAAAAAATTGGTGTAGCAGAAATGAAATGGGTTGCTGTCGCTATTTTAATATCACCAGCAATCACCTTATTAGGTACAACACTTGCCCTCTTTAGCCAAGTAGGTCGCGAAGCGATTTTAAATCCTGGTCCTCATGGTTTTAGTGAAGTTTTATACGCTTTTACTTCAGCTGCCAATAACAATGGTAGTGCTTTCGCCGGACTGAATGCTAATTCTGTTTTTTATAATCTGTTATTAGGTATCACTATGCTTGTCGGACGTTTTGGTGTCATGTTGCCTGTCTTAGCTATCGCCGGTAGTTTGGCAATAAAAAAACGCCAAGCTGAAAGTTTAGCCACATTGTCCACTACTTCACCGCTATTTATTTTTCTATTGTTCCTCACAGTAATAATGATTGGTGCACTCACCTTTGTTCCGGCATTAGCACTAGGCCCTATTGCTGAATATTTACAGTTGTTATGGGCTAAATAAGGACACTCATCATGAAAAAAACACCTCTTTTTAATAGAAAAACAATGATGTCAGCTTTCTTGGATGCTATCAAAAAATGCACCCCTCAAGCCCAATGGCATAATCCGGTGATGTTTATTGTTTATGTTGGTGCACTACTCACTACGGGTATTTGGTTTGCCGTTTTACTGGGGTATCTACCACCAGATAATCATTTTACTTTTCAAGTCATGCTTTGGTTATGGATAACCCTACTATTTGCCAATTTTGCTGAATCTTTAGCAGAAAGTCGTAGTAAAGCACAGGCGGCAAGCTTACGAGGTGCGAAACAACAATCTAAAGCGGTGCGCTTACAGCATGCTGATCTTCACGCTCCCCAAGAAATCATTGATTCACTTTTATTACATAAAGGCGATATTGTTTTGGTCAATGCTGGCGAGGTAATTCCTTGTGATGGTGAAGTGATTGAAGGTGGCGCTTCTGTTGATGAAAGTGCGATCACCGGTGAATCAGCTCCCGTTATTCGTGAGTCAGGTGGCGATTTTTCTTCTGTTACTGGAGGGACTCGTGTGTTATCTGACTGGTTGATTATTCGTTGTAGTGCTGAAGCGGGTAACTCTTTCCTCGATCGTATGATTGGTATGGTGGAAGGGGCTAAACGCAGAAAAACGCCGAATGAAATTGCATTAACTATTTTATTAACGGCCCTAACGCTGATCTTTTTATTCGCTTGTTCCACACTCTATCCTTTTAGTGTGTTTGCCGTGCAATTCCAAGAGCATGGTGAGGTTATTTCTGTTGTAACGTTAATCGCATTATTAGTTTGTCTGATCCCTACAACCATCGGCGGACTACTCTCTTCTATTGGTGTGGCAGGTATGAGCCGGATGTTAGACGCTAATGTGATTGCGACTAGTGGGCGTGCAGTAGAAGCCGCAGGAGACGTTGATGTTTTATTACTCGATAAAACAGGGACAATTACTTTAGGTAATCGCCAAGCTTCTCGTTTTATTCCTCTATCAGGAATAACTGAAAAACAATTGGCAGATGCGGCGCAATTAAGCTCTTTAGCAGATGAAACACCTGAGGGTCGTAGCATCGTTATATTAGCCAAACAGCGCTTTAATTTACGTGAACGAGATTTAACTTCGATGGGAGCCTCTTTTGTTCCATTCTCAGCGATGACCAGAATGAGTGGCGTAAATATTGGCGAGCGTATTATACGTAAAGGCTCGGTTGATGCTATTCGTCGCCATATCGAAGTTAGTCATAGTCATTTTCCCGATGAAGTCAACACCATAGTCGAGCAAGTCGCAAGAGCTGGTGCTACGCCATTAGTCGTCGTTGAAAATCAAAATATCCTTGGTGTAGTTGAACTTAAAGATATCGTCAAAGGGGGGATCAAAGAGCGCTTTGCTCAACTTCGCCAAATGGGCATTAAAACCGTGATGATCACCGGTGATAACCATCTTACTGCGGCGGCCATTGCTGCCGAGTCCGGTGTAGATGATTTTCTTGCGCAAGCCACTCCAGAGGCTAAATTGGCGTTGATCCGTCAATATCAATCAGAAGGTCGACTTGTCGCTATGACCGGAGATGGTACTAATGATGCGCCGGCTTTAGCACAAGCCGATGTTGCTGTGGCTATGAATTCAGGAACGCAAGCCGCTAAAGAAGCAGGCAATATGGTTGATTTGGACTCAAATCCCACCAAATTAATTGAAGTCGTTCATATTGGTAAACAAATGCTTATGACCCGTGGCGCCCTAACCACCTTTAGTATTGCCAATGATATCGCAAAATATTTTGCCATTATTCCCGCAGCTTTTGCGGTGACATATCCACAATTGAATATGCTCAATATTATGGGATTACACTCCCCAGCATCCGCGATGTTATCAGCCGTTATTTTTAATGCTTTGATCATCGTCTTTTTGATCCCTTTAGCGTTGAAAGGTGTGCATTATCGTCCTGTTTCTGCTCATTCATTATTACGCCGTAATCTCTCTTTATACGGAATAAGTGGGTTAATTGTTCCTTTTTTAGGCATTAAACTCATCGATATGATTTTAGCTATTATTGGGCTTTAAGGAGAATACTATGCATCTTTTTCGTTCATCTTTAGTGATGTTAGTATTACTGACACTTATCACTGGATTAGCCTATCCTTTATTTATAACCGGATTAGCTCAATTGTTTTTCCCTTGGCAAGCAAATGGTTCACTGGTTTATCAGGACGATAAACTGATTGGCTCTGAATTGATTGGACAGTCATTTAATCGAGCCGATTACTTTCAAGGTCGCCCCTCAATGACAAGTGAAATGCCTTACAATAGTATGGCTTCCGGCGCTAGCCAACTTGCTACATCAAATCCACTCTTAAGCGAGAAAGTGGCTGCAGGTGTTCGTTTATGGCAAAAAAGGGTTGATAATCATCAAGTCGTTCCTGTTGATTTAGTGACCGCTTCCGCCAGTGGGCTTGATCCTCATATTTCATTGGCTGCCGCTTATTACCAAGCACCGCATATTGCGTTATTACGTCAATTCACAATAAATGAAATAAAACAATTAATTACAGAAAATACGACATCGCCATTAATACCATTTTTAGGTGAACCTGTGGTGAATGTCTTTAAACTCAATCAGGCACTTGATAGATTGAGTGCAGAAAAAAACAATAAAGTGAGCGGGTAATAAAATGGAACAAGCTCCGCAGTGGCAACGCCCTTCTCCTGATGATTTGCTGGCATTAACGCGAGCACCCCATCGAGGACGATTAAAGATCTTTTTTGGTGCCTGTGCCGGCGTAGGTAAAACCTACGCCATGTTACAAGAAGCTCAACGTTTACATCAGCAAGGTATTGATGTCTTAGCTGGGGTTGTAGAAACCCATCAGCGCCAAGAAACGGCACAACAACTTGAGGGATTACCGTTATTACCGCCATTAAAATTACATTATCGTGGTAGAAAGCTCTCTGCCTTTAATTTAGATGCGGCCTTAGCAAGACATCCTGCGGTGATCTTAATGGATGAATTGGCTTTTAGTAATCCACATAAATGTCGCCATCCAAAACGTTGGCAAGATGTTGAAGAGTTACTTGATGCGGGCATCGATGTTTTAACCACCATTAATGTACAACATATTGAAAGTCTTAATGATATTGTTGGTAGTATTACTGGCATTCGCGTTCAAGAGACGATTCCTGATTATATCTTTGATAATGCCGATGAAGTAGTTATGGTCGACTTACCACCAGACGACCTACAACAGCGCTTAAATGAAGGCAAAGTTTATCTGGCAGGACAAGCAGAGCGTGCAATAGAGCATTTTTTTCGTAAAGGTAATTTGATTGCATTACGAGAGCTTGCCCTAAGACGAATGGCAGATCGCGTTGATTCCCAAGTAAAAGAATTCCGTGATAGCCAAGGTGGTACGCCTGTTTGGCATACTACTGATAGTTTAATGGTTTGTCTTGGTGCTCATGGAAGAAATGATAAATTAGTGCGTACTGCCGCTCGTTATGCTGCTGCTTTTGGTTGCCAATGGCATGCTATTTATGTTGAAACACCAAAGCTACATCAGATAGGTGAGCATAAACGCCGTGCTATTTTACATTCCCTCAAGTTAGCACAACACCTAGGGGCAAGAACGGCGATCCTTTCTGATAATCAAGCGGAAAAAGCGGTGATCCGCTATGCCAGAGAGCATAATTTAGGCAAGGTGATTATCGGTCAACGCCCCTATCAAAAGTGGCAATGGTTAAAACGTTGGGTCCGTATGCGTTTCGCAGAAAGGTTAGCGCGTTATGCACCTGACTTGCATGTTATCAGTGTCGCTTTAAATGAAGAAGAACCGCGTTATAAAACAAAAACATTTGTGCCACAAAATGATAAATGGCGTCAAAATCTTAAAGGCTATCTAACAGCTATTGGTTTATGTCTAGCTATTACGCTTTTTTCACGTACTTTTTTGTTAGCGTTAGATAAGGCGAATTTAGTTACTCTTTATTTATTAGGCGTTGTTCTTATCGCGCTATTTTTTGGTCGTCGCCCTTCTATTTTTGCTGCTTTAATCAATGTGATAAGCTTTGATTTGTTCTTTGTACAACCGCATTTTTCACTGGCTGTATTAGATATGCAGTATTTAGTGACTTTTTCCGTAATGCTCATTGTTGGGTTAGTGGTGGGTAATTTAACTGCGGGAATGCGTTATCAAACCCGGGTTGCTCGTTATAGAGAACAACGCACTCGTCATTTATTTGAAATGACCCGAGAGCTGAGTCGGGCACTGACTTTAGAAGAAGTGGTACGTACTAGTTATCATTTTTTATCAAGTGCTTTTGATGCCAAAGTTTGTTTATTAATGCCTAATCATCATGGTGAATTAACGCCATACAATGCTGAAGGTATGGGACAACTTCCCATTGATAGTGGTATTGCCCGTTGGTGTTGGGATAAAGATCAAATCGCAGGTGCAGGAACGGATACCCTACCTAGTGTCCCTTATCAGTTGCACCCTATTAGCGCATCTCAACAAGTATTAGCGATTTTAGCGATTGAGCCAAATAATCTACGCCAAGTACTTATTCCTGAACAACAGCAACTCCTACAGACATTTAATGGCCTAATTGCCAATGCTCTTGAACGGTTACAACAGGCGGAAATGGCCGAACAATCTCGTATTAATATAGAACGAGAACAATTAAGAAATGCGCTCTTAGCCGCCCTTTCTCATGATCTAAAAACACCACTTACCGTCCTGTTTGGCCAGTCTGAAATTCTTCTTCTAGACTTAAGTGCTGAAGGCTCTGCTCATACTGAACAAGTCAGTCAGATCCGCCAACAAATTTTGACGACCTCCCGCTTAGTCAACAATTTACTGGATATGGCACGTATTCAATCAGGTGGGATCCAAGTCAACTTGCAGTGGAATTTACTGCAAGAAATTGCTGGAAGTGCAATACGTTCACTCTCTTATTTACTTGATAAACACCCATTACAAATTGATATTCCAGCTGATTTATTACTCTATTGCGATAGTCTGTTAATTGAGCGCGTGTTAACTAATTTGTTAGAAAATGCAGTCAAATATACCGCATCACAAACTAAATTAGGCATAAAAGCTACGGTTGAAGAGGATCAAATTCATGTTGAAGTTTGGGATGAAGGCGCAGGTATTCCCACTGAACAATTGCAGCTTATTTTTAATAAATTTTCACGTGCAGTAAAAGAGTCCGCCATTCCGGGGGTTGGGCTGGGTCTTGCTATTTGCAGTGCTATTATCCACTTACATGAAGGTAAAATTTGGGCTGAAAATAATAAAAAAGGTGGAGCCAGTTTTCACTTTGTTTTACCTTTAAAATCACTACCGAATATTGATGAGATTGAAATAAAACAGTGACGCCATATAACATATTGATTGTTGAAGATGAAAAAGAGATCTTACGATTCGTTCGCCTTGCATTAGAGAACGAAGGTTTTCGTGTTTATGACGCCTCAGAATGTCAACGAGGATTAATAGAAGCAGCATCAAGAAAACCTGATTTAGTCATTCTTGATCTGGGATTACCTGATAAAGATGGGCTTTGCTTTATTCAAGATTTCCGCCAATGGAGTAGCACGCCGATTATTGTGTTATCCGCCAGAGATTCTGAACAAGATAAAGTTGATGCTTTAGACGCTGGAGCTGATGATTATTTAACTAAACCCTTCGGTATGAGTGAATTACTAGCTCGGGTTCGTGCTTCATTACGTCGCTTTGTCAAACAAGAAACAGAAACGACTCAATTTACATTTGGTGATATCACTATTGATTGGGTTAAAAGAGTAGTCACTCGCCAAGGCGTACCCATTCACTTTACTCCGACCGAGTTTCGTCTACTCAGTGAACTTGTCAACAATAGTGGAAAAGTATTAACTCAACGTCATTTAATGCAGCATGTTTGGGGGCCTAACTTTGTAGAGCATAGCCATTATTTGCGAATTTATATGGGGCATCTACGTCAGAAAATAGAAACCGATCCCACCTGTCCAGTGCACTTAATTACTGAAACGGGGATCGGTTATCGTTTTATGCCTTAAGTCTCTTTTTTCGGTTTATCAGAACGACTAAGCCATTGCAGATATCGTTTTTCTAAAACGTAACAGTGCCAATGCAAAAAAGACTGAGCCAATAATAATTAAAACGATAAATTGAGGCCAAACAATCGAGAAATCTGCGCCTCTATACAATATCGCTTGTGCAAGGCTGACAAAATGTGTAGTTGGCATAGTTTGCATCACATCTTGTACAAACTGAGGCATACTCTCTCTTGAGGTCATCCCTCCAGACAACATATTTAATGGCAACAATACCATAATCATCAATAAACCAAATTGTGGCATTGAGCGCGCCATTGTGCCTAAGAAAATACCAATAGATGTCGTTGCAAATAAACTTAACGCCACCCCACACATAAATAACAAAACAGAGCCTTCGATCGGCACATGTAGCAGTGATTTAACCACTAGCACTAAAGACATGGCCGACGCTAACAATACAACCAATCCCATTGACCATATTTTAGACAGCATGATCTCAAATGGTGTGACAGGCATAACTAATAAATGCTCAATAGTGCCATGCTCTCGCTCTCGTATTAGTGCCGCCCCGGTTAATACAATAGATAGCATGGTAATGTTATTGATTATCGCCATAACAGAGCCAAACCAAGATTGTGTTAAGTTTGGGTTAAAGCTCATTCTAACTTCTAAATCCACAGGCAGTGGATCGTTAGTGCGCTCTTTAGCAAGAAAAGTTTTCGCTTCTCCCATAACGATATTTTGAATATAGCTATTTCCTAAGAAAGCTTGACTCATCCGTGTTGCATCAATATTGACTTGAATTTCTGGCTTACGTCCTGCGAGTAGATCGCGTTGAAAATTAGGCGGAATATCTAACGCAAAAGTATAAGTTCCTCTATCTAATAAACCATCAATCTGCTCGGTTGTAATATCTGCAGGGGGTAAAAAGTAAGGCATATAAAAGCTATTGACAATACGAGCCGAAAGTTGAGATTTATCCTGATCAGCCACCGCTATCGGCGCATGGTGTAATGAGCCCGGTGTTACAGTAGCCGATGAGTATATTGATACGGTAAAGGCAAACACAATTAATGCCAGCATCGCCTTATCACGGGATAAACTTCGTAACTCTTTTATTCCTAAATTAAAAATATTTTGTACGGTATGCCACATTTAAGCCTCCTGCTTTTTCAAGAAAAAGACACTCAGCCCAATCACAATGGGGATCGTGATAAGTAACGGAATAAAAGACCAAGGCAAATCAAATAAGTTAAGTCCTTTTGAAAACGTTCCTCGAGTGATAGTAAGAAAGTGAGAAGTCGGATAAATATGCCCTATCCATTTACCAATACCTTCTAATGATGATACTGGGTCAATCATGCCGGAGAATTGCGTAGCAGGAATTAAGGTAATAATTGAAGTACCAAAAATAGCCGCAATCTGACTTTTCATAAAACAAGAAATCAGTAATCCCATTCCCGTAGCAATAGTGATATAAAGCAACGCCCCTAATGAGAGTGTTAACATGCTTCCTTTAAAACTGACACCAAAAACAAATACCGAAAGCGCACAGAGCATAAAAAAGTTAAACATTCCCAATAAAATATAGGGGATCTGTTTGCCTAATAAAAACTCGGCTTTAGTGACCGGAGTAACGTATAAATTAATAATAGAGCCTAGCTCTTTTTCACGTACCACACTCAAGGCGCTTAACATCGCGGGGATCATCATCAACAACAACGGAATAACCGCAGGTACTATAGCGGGTAAACTTTTTACATCAGGGTTATAACGATAACGGGTTTCGATATCAATGGGGGAAAATTGATCAACCATATTGGTAGGTTGACGCATGGCCATATCTAACATCCAAGTTAGATGCATTGCCTGAATATACCCACGGACAGTTTCTGCACGATTTGGCATCGCGCCATCAATCCAAACCCCTATTTTTACTTTATGTCCTTTAGCAACATCTCGAGCAAAATTAGGCGGAATTTCAATCGCAACAGTAATATCACCACTGCGGAGACGACGCTCAAGTTGGTTATAATCGGTAATCGGCGCTTTTTCAATAAAATAGCGAGAGCCTGATAGGTTTTGACTATAAGCCTGACTTAGCCCTGTTTGATCTCTATCCATAATGGCAAAGCGTAGGTTTTCAACATCCATACTGATGCCGTAACCCATAATAAACATCAATATTACCGTGCCTAATAATGCTAAGGTAAGGCGTACTGGGTCACGGCGTAATTCCATCCCTTCACGAATGCTATAACTAAATAAACGGCGTAAACTAAATCGTTGTTTTAACGCTTTTTCCGCACTTTCTTCACTAGAGGCGGGCAATTGTAGCTGTTTATCTTCAATATCGGGCGTTTCTGTTTCACCGGATGCTTTTTTCAAATAATCAATAAATACTTCTTCTAGTGTATCAAATTGACTATTTTTCACTAAATTAGCCGGAGTATCTGTCACTAGCACTTTTCCGGCATGCATCAGAGACATTCTGTCACAGCGCGCCGCTTCATTCATAAAGTGGGTAGAGATAAAAATAGTGACACCGTCACGTCTTGAGAGATCAACCATCAGCTTCCAGAACATATCTCGAGCGATAGGGTCAACCCCAGAGGTGGGTTCATCAAGGATCAGCATTTCTGGTTTGTGGATCACAGCCACCGCTAACGATAAGCGTTGTCGAATACCTAAAGGTAAACCGTCAGGCATCATATCTTCCACATCGGTCAAATTAAAACGCTCACTCATTTCTTTGATACGTTGAGGAATATCCTGTTCTGGGATATGAAAGAGTTTGGCATGTAGCTCTAAATTTTGTCGAACCGTTAATTCGCTATACAGTGAGAATGCTTGCGACATATAACCAACGCGTTTACGGGTTTCGATATCTTTTGGATCAACCTCTTGCCCAAATAACCAAGCGCGCCCTTCACTTGCCTCAAGTAAACCTGTAAGCATTTTCATGGTGGTGGATTTACCACAACCATTCGAGCCTAGAAAACCAAAAATTTCGCCTTTAGGAATACGAAAACTGACATGATCAACAGCAACAAACTGACCAAAGCGCATTGTTAACTCTTTGGCCTCAATGGCGATAATATCGTCATCACTTTTATCCCGTGGAGGAATAATCACTTTTTGATGGTTTTTACGTTTTTCTTCCGGTAAAAGCTCAATAAAAGCAGCTTCTAATTCATCTGTCGCCGTTTGCGCCTTTAATTCTTCCGCATGACCTGTGGCTAAAACCTTACCTGCATCCATTGCAACCAGCCAATCAAAGCGTTCAGCCTCTTCCATATAAGCCGTCGCAACCAATACGCTCATATTGGTTTGACGTTTACGAATACGATTAATTAACTCCCAAAATTGCGCCCGTGATAATGGGTCAACCCCTGTGGTGGGTTCATCGAGGATCAGCAATTGTGGATCATGAATTAATGCACAGCAAAGCCCCAGTTTTTGCTTCATACCACCAGATAGTTTACCCGCAGGTCTATCCTTAAAAGGCGCTAACCCAGTACTTTCAAGTAAATCATTGATGCGCTCTTCTCGCTCTTGTTTGGATTGACCAAATAAGCGACCAAAGAAATCGACGTTTTCAAAAACAGAAAGTGTGTGATAAAGATTTTTACCTAACCCTTGTGGCATATAGGCAATTTTGGGGCAAACAGCTCGCCGGTGATTAACATCATTCATATCACCATTAAGTACTATCACTTGCCCTTGCTGAATTTCTCTGGCTCCTGAAATAAGAGAAATTAAACTCGATTTTCCGACACCATCCGGGCCTATTAAGCCGACCATTTTTCCGGCAGGAATAGTCAATGTCACATCATCAAGTGCTTTGGTATCACCATAATGTTGGGATACATGAGTCAATTCAATGATATGAGAATGACTTTGCGTTCTCATTAGTTGACTCATTGTGGTAATTTCACCTCTAAATCAGTCGGCCAAGGTTGGCTATTATCTAAGCGAATATAGGCACGTCCCGGTAAACCTGTTTTGACATATTCAAGGTGTTTCTCTAGTAATTCAGGGGAGATCCTCGCTCTTACACGAAACATCAGTTTCAAACGTTCATTGTCAGTTTCAACCGTTTTAGGGGTAAACTGTGCAACACTGGCAACATAAGTCGTTTTCGCAGGGATCACAATATGTGGGGCTGCGTCCAAAATAATATGGACATCACTGCCTAAGGCTGCTTTGCCAGCGGCTTCAGTTGGCAAAAAGAATGTCATATACACATCACTAAGATCGACCATATTTAACACTCGACCGCCAGCGCCTAGCACTTCACCGGGTTCCGCAACACGATATTGTACACGGCCATTACGAGGAGCTTTTAAGATACTATCATCCAACTCAGCCATAATACGTCGTTCGGTAGCTGTTGCTGCATCAACTTTGGTTTTTGCTTGAATAATTCCAGACTTTGCCGAATCAATTGCCGCAATAGTTGCAGTCACTTGTGCTTTTGCAGCTTCAACAGCAGCACGAGCCCCTTCGGTTCTTGCTATATCATCATCCAGTTGTTGAATAGAAATTGCTTTTGTTTTAACTAATGCTCGAGAGCGGTTAAGGCGTTTTACTGATGCGTCAAGCTCTGCAATACGCTGACGAACAACCGCCTGCGCTGCAACTTGCTCACTTTGACGTTGAGAAAGTGCCGACTCTGCCGTCATAACGCTACTTTTGGCTTGCTCTAGTTGGGCTTGAACTTCATGAAGTTGCTCTTTTAAGGTACGAGTATCCATTGTTGCCAACACTTCACCCGCTTTAACAAAATCCCCCTCTTTAACCAAAATAGTGTCAATTCTTCCTGGTGTTTTGGTTGAAATATCAATTTCAGTAGCTTCAATTCTCCCATTACTTTGAGCAAACCCATCAGGGAGTGCTGGTGCTTGTGTTTTCCACCAAAAAATACCTGCTGCAATAATTGCAACAATAATAATGCCGTAAACAAAAAAACGATTCGTTTTTTGATTTTTCATATAAATTATTTAACCTTCCTTTTGCCATAAATAACCCAATTTTTTGTGATTTACTGTGTGTAAGAAAATAGTTAAATAACAATTTTTAATTTTATTTCATCTACTTTAAAAATAGTCCATTTATATATATAAAGCGAATTAAAATAAAATAAAAAAAGAGAAAAACAAAAGTTAACCATATGAATTATAAAATATAATAAGAATATGATAGTGTGTTGTGTGAATTTAATGTAGTACTTTTATCACATAATACACTATCAAAATTTGATTATTCGAGATAACACACAAAATGTATAAAATTTAGCATCCATTAGCTTTATTAAAATCAAAATATAATAATAACACTTGGTTACGATAATTGATCGAAGTCACATATTTAATGTTGATGGAGTTAGCTATTTTTTGATTTTGCTATAAATTTAACAGCGTTAAAAATAAATAATAACCAACATACTTTTATTTTAATATTTTATTTGCAAGGTTTAATTTTAAATTAATTGCATAAAACTCCTTAAATATAACAGTTTGATTATTATAGCATTAATTTAAATTAAAATTATTTGTTATTTTTGCCTGTCATCAGACCACTTATTAGGTAAAGTTTTTATATAGTGATTATTGCAGTTAATAATTATATATCAAATAACAATATACAATTAAAGTAATAACATCCCTGCAAATACACAACTCAATCCGATTAAGAGAAGGTTTATATGAAAAACATTAACTATAAGCTCGCTACACTTACCCTTTGTACTCTTTTTGCCTCTTCTGCGTTAGCTAATAATACACAAGCCCCTATCCGCCTCGTTATTCATGGTGGTGCAGGTACAATAACGAAAGATACCATCACCCCAGAACAAGAAAAAGAATATAAAGCCAAACTGACCGAAGCATTAAATGCTGGATATGCTGTTTTAAATAGTGGAGGCACCAGTATTGAAGCCGTACAAAAATCGATTAATGTTATGGAAGACTCTCCTCTTTTTAATGCAGGTAAAGGTGCTGTTTTTACTCACGATGGTAGAAACGAACTTGATGCTTCTATTATGGATGGTAAAACGCGCAAAGCGGGTGCTGTTGCTGGTGTTACCACAGTAAAAAATCCGATTAATGCCGCGATTGCGGTAATGGAAAAAAGTCCACATGTTATGATGGTTTCTCAAGGGGCTGATCTTTTTGCCAAAGAGCAAGGGTTAACCATCGTTGATCCGAGTTATTTTCGTACTGAATATCGTTGGCAACAACTACAAAAAGCATTAGAAAAAGAACAAGTTGTATTAGATCATGATGGTAAAACTGCGGCTCTTTTTGCTGATCCGATGATGTATGATTATAAATATGGCACTGTTGGCGCTGTTGCATTAGACCAACATGGTAATTTAGCGGCGGGAACATCAACAGGTGGGATGACCAATAAACGTTATGGTCGTGTGGGCGATTCCCCTATTATCGGTGCAGGTAATTATGCGGATAATGAAACGGTTGCGGTATCGGCAACAGGATCAGGTGAAATGTTTATTAGAACGCTGACCGCATTTAATATTGCAGCCCAAGTTAAATATCAAAAACTACCTCTAGAGCAAGCGGCACAAAATGCACTTGATGAAGTAAAAGCGATAAATGGAAGTGGTGGTGTTATCGTATTAGACAAATCTGGAAACTACACGATGAGCTTTAACTCTGAGGGAATGTATCGAGGCACCATTGGTAATGATGGCAAACCACTAGTCGCCATTTATAAAGATTAACCTTCATTATTTTAAAACTATGCCTTTGGTTTTTAGCGACTGTTATTAAAAATACAGATAAACCAAAGGCATAATATTAAGCCATTTCCACGATCATCCCTCTATTTTGATCTCTTTATTCCTTTCATGGGTAAAACCCACTGTTCACTTCGCACTCTAAAACCGTTTATAAAACAAACATTATGCACTAAAAACAAACATGATCGCCTCTACTTATTAAAATGATCCTTTGAAAAAGTAGCTTTTTTCTTTTTTAGATCTGTTAGAATATTCAGCATAGTTATATTGATTTAATAAGGAAATTGCTGTGGATTTTCACCACGACGATCAAGAAATAACACCAGAAACATCACTTGTATTGGCGGAAAAACAACCATTATTAGATCTCAATGCAACTTTCACCTCTCCGACACAAACTAACCCTGCACTGGCTTATTTACGCAGTTTAGGCTCTAAACGTAGTCGCCAAACGATGGGATCGTTTTTAACGATCGTGGCAAAAATGATTGGTTTCTCTTCAATAAAGCATTGCCAATGGGGAGCACTTCGCCGCCACCATATTCAAGCAATTATCGACATGTTATCTGATGCGGATAAAGCACCCGCCACAATTAACACTTATTTAGCTGCACTAAAAGGTGTCGCTTTAGAAGCATGGGCGATGAAGTTGATGGATACAGAAAGCTATCAACATATTCGCCAAGTAAAATCGGTAAGAGGAAGTCGATTACCTAAAGGTCGAGCGCTTACTAGACATGAAATTCGCGCACTTTTTCGCTGTTGTGAAAAAGACCACTCCTCAAAAGGTTTAAGAGATGCGGCCATATTAAGTGTACTACTTGGTTGTGGATTACGCCGTTCAGAAATTGTTGCGCTTAATTACGAGCATATTCAATTTCGTGATCAAGCTTTTATTGTTAGAGGAAAAGGTAATAAAGAAAGAATATCCTATATGCCAGAAGATACTTGGGAGCGTGTTCAATTATGGATCGATGAAATAAGGGGATCACAAGATGGCGCCCTTTTCACACGTATTCGCCGCTTTGATGATGTAACGGATGAACGAATAACAGACCAAGCCATTTATTATATTTTAGAGACACGCCAACAAGAAAGTGGCATTGATAAATTTGCTCCTCACGATCTGCGACGCACTTTTGCCTCTGCAATGTTAGATAATGGCGAAGATATTGTAACCGTAAAAGATGCCATGGGTCATGCCAGTATTATGACTACACAGCGCTATGATAGACGTGGTGATGATCGTCTTAGAAAAGCGGCTCGACATTTACGTTTTTAACCTTTTATATTGTAAAAATATACCCAATTCAATCAATGATATTGGGTATATAAATTTTCATCTTATTAATTTTAGCTATGGCTTATCTAAATGGCGGCTCATTAAAGGTTCTTAATTTACGAGAATGTAATTTATCTTCTTCGTCTTTTAATAACTCAATTGCATGAATACCTATTTGCAAATGCTCTGATACCGCACCTTCATAAAAGTGATTAGCTTGTCCTGGTAATTTTATTTCACCATGTAACGGTTTATCAGATACACATAACAAAGTGCCATAAGGAACGCGAAAACGATAACCTTGAGCGGCAATAGTGGCACTTTCCATATCCACGGCAACGGCTCGACTTAAACTAAATCGCCTTGATGTTGCTGAAAAACGTAATTCCCAATTGCGATCATCGGTTGTCACAACCGTTCCTGTTCTTAATCGTTGTTTGATTTCATGTCCAGGCTTACCGCTAATGGCTTTAGTGGCATCATAAAGTGCACGCTGAACTTCAGCAATATTAGGAATAGGAATATCTGGCGGTAATACAGCATCTAAAATATGATCATCTCGTAAATAAGCATGAGCTAAAACGTAATCACCTAATAATTGGCTTTCTCTTAAGCCTCCACAATGACCAATCATTAACCAAACATGAGGACGTAGAACCGCCAGATGATCACAAATTGTTTTGGCGTTTGACGGCCCAACACCAATATTCACTAATGTTATTCCCGGCCCTTCTTTTGCAATTAAATGATAGGCGGGCATTTGATATTTTTTCCATGTCAGATCAGAAATTAATTTTTCCGGATCAACCGTATCGGCGGTTATTTGCTGAAAACCTGCACAAGAAAGTGCGCAATATGGACTATTTTTATCAGCAACTTGTGCACAGGCCCAACGAACGAATTCATCCACATAGCGGTTATAATTGGTGAATAAAATATAAGGTTGCACATCTTCAGGTAAAGTTCCGGTATAATGCTTTAAACGAGCCAAAGAAAAATCCGTCCGTAGTGCATCAAAATGTGAAAGAGGTAAAAGCTCGCTGTCATCAATTAAACCATCGGTAATATCATCACCAATTTTAGAGAGATCGGTAGTCGGAAAATATTTTGCTAAAGAAGCGCTCATTGACCGATCAAAACCAATGCCAGTGCCATCAATGACAAAAGGATATGGTATCTCCTGTTTTGAGGCCGTCACTTCAAAAGAGACATGATAAGCATCCGCAATAAGTTGCAGTTGCTCAGTTAAATAATTTTCAAATAAAGTTGGATTGGTGATAGTAGTAGAATAAGTACCTGATTTTGATAAACGCCCATAAGCTCTTGTTTTATCTTCTTTTTTAACATCACCATACCAATGTACGGTTAATTGCGGATAAGCAAATAGACCTTCAGCCCTTTGTTTTATATCAGGTAATTTTCCATCTTGAGCATACATAATAATAGCATTACGTAAGGCATCAACAGCATTTTGATATTGTTGTTTTAACTCATTAATAATTTTTTGAATTTCTGGGTTATGAGGTTTTGACATAAAGGAGCCTCTACTTATTCTCACGTTTTTCACATCATAGCAAGAAGCTCTATTTTGACCAAAGAATAAAATTAATAAAAATTATATGAGCATTCTCCACCTAATGAGACTAGTTGTCCTTTATTTAGTTTTAACGTAATATCAACGCTGTCTTCTTTAATGATTTTATTTCGACTCAATAGATGGGAGAATAGCTCTCCTAGCCTTGGTTTTTTATTATTTAGTTGTTTTATTATCTCGTTCATCTTTTCATTTAAAATTTTATCATAAGTTATTTCGATATTATTATTAATAGCAACCATATCATAGATAAAATTATATAACTTACTTTCAAATGGTTGAGCTAAGGGAATATCTAGATTTATTTTATCGCTACTTTTTTTAAAAAATTTTATTTTTAATTCAATTAAATCATCAGAAAGAGTCTTTATACTATAAATTTGTTCTTGCTTAACAACATCATTGCTAGAAAAAGATGTTGTTAATGTGTAGTAATCAAAAGAATCATTATATGATTTAATTAAGGTTATCCCTTCTTGATTTAGTAAATAATAAATTGCCTTTTTATTTTCCTCTGAGATATCTTTAGTTAAAGTTTCAAATTCTTTCATTGCCTCGTCTTGATCTTTACTTTTTATTTCTTCACCATTGATAATATAAGTATTTCTATTTATATCTTTTATTAGTGCCTTTTTTATATTTAAGTTAGCATTATCATTTTCTAAGTTAGCATTATCATTTTCTGTATCTAAGTTAGTATTATCATTTTCTATCGCTTTGCTTACGAGCTGTCTTATAGCACTAAAGTTAACTTGATTAAAGTTACTTTTATTAAGCTTTAAGTCTATTTCACCAGAACGTATTTTATTATCTAATTCAATATACAACTCAGCAAAAATTTGATCATTAAGCTCATTTTTATCTAACTTTTCATATAGACATTTCAATGCAATTTCATTAGAAAAAATTAATGAATGCCGATTAAATGCATTAATTATTGTTGACATTTTATTAAGTTGTTCATTGTCTATATCCGTTATAGAAATATTATAATTATCTATTGAAATCGTAATATTTTTATCATTATCATTAGTATTGATTTTTATTCTTTCTTTATATGCATCTGAAGCCATAGTTTTTAGCATTAAAACATGATATAGCATTTTAAAATGATTTTTGTCATCAAATAGATCTTGACATACAATATTTTCAACTGTTTTTAGTGCTTTTTCTCTTTTGTTTGATTGGAACCAGTCTTTTATTTTATCCCATAATGACATCACATCTTTTGTTTTTTCTCCTTGTGATATTCTTAATATTTGTGAATTAGAAATATCATTGTGATTAATTTTTACACTCATCATATTTTCCTCTTAAATTAACCATATAATAATTAAAATTACATTTAAGAGAAGAACACTTTTAGTGAAACTATGCTATAAAAAATCACCCACTATAAATCATATTAGTCGTATTTCCTTTAAGTTTATGGAATTAAAAAACTTAATACGATCGGCAAGGTAACTGCTGCAAGCATGGTTTGTGATGTAATGATCCCCGCCATTAGCTCAGAATCCCCTCCTAGCTGTCGAGTTAAAATATAAGAAGTTGGGGCTGTAGGGATAGAAAAGAAAATGACTAAAAGCATCATAACTAATGAAGACAAACCTAAAAAATTAGCAACACTATATGCAATTATCGGTACAATAAGCAACCGAGTCACTGTGTTAATACTAATCATTTTACTTTCTGCTTTTAATGTTGATAAATGTAATGCCGCACCAATACAGATAAGCCCTAAAGGTAAACTAGTCGCAGCTAACAATTTTAGAAACTGATCGCTACCAAAAGGAAGCCCTATTCCTGATAAATTGATTACAATCCCTATTACACAAGAGATAATTAATGGATTTTTAATAATTGGGAAGATTAATTGACGAAAAGTTACATTTTGTCCTGCGGTTAAACAAAGCACTGAAGTCACATTTGATAGAGGAACCAAGGTTGCTAATATCAAAGCAGCTATTCCTAAACCCTCAACCCCAAATAAATCAGCGACAATAGCTAAACCTAAATAAGTGTTAAACCGAATATTGCCTTGAACGATCGCACCAAAACGGCCAGCAGACCAACCGGTTATTTTTTTTAAAATAACACACAAAATAGTGGTAATGATGACTACTGAGAAAATAGCCCCAGCAAGGTGAGGTAATTGAGGATCAGATAAAGGAGCATTAGCCAAGCTATTGAGAAGTAATGCAGGAAAGAGTAAAAAATAATTTAATTTTTCAGCCCCTACCCAAAATGCAGGTTCAAATGCTTTATTTCTTCTTAAAATAGCGCCTAGCGCAATTAACGCAAATAAAGGCCATAACGTTAACAACACATTTTGCATAGTGTTTGCCCCAGAAAAATAGTCATAATTTACAATATCGTAACATTAGCAAAATTACCAACTGATATTGTTAATATAAAAGCTAATTCAAAAAATGATAAAAATAAAAAATTTTCGCATTTTAAGCCCAACTTTTTCTGTTCTATAATGCTAGGTATAATTTTTATGTCAATAAGGCACTATTTATAAATTTTATAAATCAATATACATTCGATAACAGTGTAAATTTGCCTGAGCCAAGCTAGAATAGTACTCTCGCTCTTCTAAAACAGTGAACCCTTGTTTTAAATAAAATAGCATCGCATTAGGCGTTGCATCTAAAAATAACTGAACAAAATTTCTTTGTTTAGCTTCATATTGTAGCTGTTTAAGAATAAGTCCTGCATATCCTTTTCCCATGCATTCCGGTAATGTAAAAATAGCTTCAGCAAAGCCTGTTTTAAGATCTAAAAATCCAGAAGCTACGGGAATAGATAATTTTTTATCATCAATAACATAGAAAGGATTATTAATAATAGATTGTCTATAGCCGTCAGGCATTTCATCAGGAGTCCAAGCGGCTAATATATCGGGCGGATAGACATGTTGACAGCCAAAACGTAACGCTTTATTTCTTAAATACCATAATCGTTTTGCTTCATGAGGCTCCGCAAGCCTAAGTTGAACACCTTCCATTATAACCTCATTAGCCACTGTATATATTGCAATTATAGAAGTTATTATTCACTATTTTATTTTTATATCACTATTATAAGATTATTTTTATAATGTCCTAAGTGTATCCATTACGCCTGATACACTTAGGCTAATTCACTTGTTAGTTAACTATTTTAGTATAGTTATCTTGTTATTTTCATCGTTATTACACTCAACATTATTCGAAGATGGCAATAATAATGCAATAATATATCCTAATAATAAAATAAAACGCACTATCACCATTGTATCTGAAGAAATAAGTAATGGATATGGTGTAAGGACCATGGTGCCAATGGTAAAGATCAGTGCAATAGTGATAGGATATTTGAAACCGAAATCTCTTACTCGTTGAGTTAAAATAAGTGTAAATACGTAGATTTGTGCTATTAATAATATGAATTCGACTATACCATAAGAACTAAAAGAGAATTGGTAGAAAAATAATTTATCAGGATCATTCTCAACGGAATCAGGTAACAAGGTCATAAATAACATATATATTAAACCGTTTACAATACCAAATAACACAGAAAAAACCACTTCTGCTCCTAAAAAAGAGAGTCTATCCCGTCTTTTTTCCTTCCATTGATAAACTATTTTAGTTTTCATATTCAATCCTTTCTATTTTAAAATTGTATTCTTTCATATCATATATAATATACTTAATATTTTTACCTAAACCTATATGTTTATAAGACAGTATAAGCAATTCTAACATCTTCTATTTTGATTATTGAAAGAGACAATCAACAAAGTTCTAAATACTTTTAAGCACATATGATGAAATTTTAGACTCACTATATCGGCTCAAAATAGACACTACCGCTCTTTTATCTAATTGATAATAGAGCGGTTTTATCATTTTGAAATTTATTTCACCATTTTATTGATCCACTTAATTTCTTCGTTAGTGAATCGAATATTGCTTTCTTTATTTGTATCAGTATCTTGCAAGACTTTGTCTTTAATTAATTGGCTAACAGGGACAATAATATTAAAATGGTCTCCATTTTTTATATTATAAATTTTCAGAGGAATATCGTGTTCCATTGCAACCACACGTAATTCATTGAATTCATCCCAAAAATAATCATGACCTTCAAAATAAAATGTTGGTGTTTTTATTGATTTAATATAGCGGTATACAGAGCGGACATTAAATTCTTCTTCGTTGTTTTTATCAAAGGGTAATTCAACCATCATCCGCCCTTCTGTGCGTAGTTTAAGATCAGGTATTCCTCCTAAAGAGAATATTGCCCTGAATTTATCACTGTATTCACTAGCCAATAATGCTCTCGTTCCCCCAGTGCTATGTCCTACTACGTAAATACGTTTAGGATCAACATAAGGTAATGACGCTAAATATTCTCTAGCTGAGTCTAAATCTTCTAATTCACCATAAAACATTTCATAGCGACCAGGGTTGGTATTTTCACCACGAAAAGAAGGTATCATGAGTACCATATTAGGATCACGAAACGTCGCTCCTGTTTGGTCATTTTCAACTGGTTGTGGTGTCCAAAAATAATCATCTCCTCCTATCCCACCATATCCTCCATTCAGCCAAATAACCGCAGGTAGTTTATTTTTTTTATTCGCCGGCGGAGGGGTTAAATAAGCATACATATCACCTAGTTTGGCGGGATATTTAACTACATTGAATATTTCTGCTGGCGCTTCCCAAGGTGCTTCAGTATTGTCAAAACTATCATTTATAATTTGTGTTTTAAAACGCTGATGTGCTTCAAATAAGGTTTCATCGCGAACATCGATATTCGCATTCGCCGAGAAAGTACCAATTGTTAGTAAAGAAAAAATAAGCGCAGGAGCAATTTGTCTAAAACATCTCTTTTTTAGAACCATATCAATCAATTTCCGTATAGATTATTTAAGTAGTGGAATAATAGTATAGGTTGCTTAAAAATTTTGAATAGCATTTTTCTTGAACAAAGAAAAATAGATGTAAAAAGTATCTTAATTGGAATGGTTAAATTGCTTAAAAATTAAATAGGCAGAAAACGGCTTTTGTTTTGAGAAATTATTTTTAAACAACATTCTGTCCATACTTGAATACTTAAGGGCACTTTTCAGCCATTTTTGATGATTTTATATACAAAAAAAGGCATCTTAAAAAAGATGCCTTTCTCTATAACTTATTGATTATTTTGATTTACTTATTTTGCAGTCGTGCGAATTAAGTAATCAAAGGCGCTTAATGAGGCTTTTGCGCCTTCACCTGCGGCGATAATAATTTGTTTATAAGGAACAGTTGTACAGTCACCCGCAGCAAATACCCCTTTAATATTGGTTTCACCACGTGAATCAACCACGATCTCACCAATTTTATTACGCTCAACAGTTCCGTCTAACCATTGTGTGTTTGGCAGTAAACCAATTTGGACGAAAATACCCGCTAAGGCAATATCATGCATTGAATCGTTAGTGCGATCTTTATATTTCAGTCCTGTTAACTTAGTACCATCTCCATATACTTCTGTTGTTTGGGCATTTAAGATAACATCGACATTACTTAAGCTACGCAGTTTCTTTTGTAAAACAGCATCGGCTCTCATTTCTGAGGCAAATTCTAGTACGGTCACGTGCTCCACTAAACCCGCTAAGTCAATGGCAGCTTCAACACCGGAGTTACCACCACCAATAACAGCCACTCTTTTACCTTTAAATAGAGGACCATCACAATGTGGGCAGTATGTTACACCGCGAGTACGGTACTCGTTTTCACCCGGTACGTTCATATTTCTCCAGCGAGCACCCGTGGCAATAATTAAGCTACGGGTTTTTAAAATCGCACCAGATGCGGTTTCAATTTGGTGTAGATCACCTTCCGCTGCTCCCGGAATTAAACGGCTGACAGTTTGGCTGTCAATGACATCAACTTGATAATCATCAACATGAGCTTTTAAAGCCCCAGCTAATTTTGCACCTTCTGTTTTAGGTACAGAGATATAGTTTTCAATATCAACAGTATCGAGAACTTGTCCACCAAAACGTTCACCGATAAGACCTGTATTTAAGCCTTTACGTGCAGCATATACTGCCGCTGACGCCCCCGCAGGGCCGCTTCCGACGATCAAAACATCAAAGGCATCTTTTTTATTTAATAACTCTGCAGTGCGTTTTTCTGCATTGCTATCTACTTTGCTAACAATTTCAGCTAAAGTCATACGACCTTGGCCAAACTCGTTGCCATTTAAGAATACCGCAGGAACGCCCATGATATTACGTTCCTGAATTTCATTTTGGAACATGCCTCCGTCGATCGCCGTATGGGTGATGTTCGGATTTAAAATCGCCATTAAGTTTAATGCCTGAACAACATCAGGGCAGTTATGACAAGAGAGCGAATAATAGGTTTCGAAATGAAACTCACCGTCTAACTGACGAATTTGTTCAAGTAATTCTGGGGCTTCTTTAGATGGATGACCACCGGTTTGTAATAATGCTAATACTAAAGAAGTAAACTCATGACCTAATGGCGAGCCTGCAAAACGAACGCCAGTTGTTTTCCCTGGGTTGGTAATAAGAAAAGATGGTTTGCGCACATTAGCACTGTTATCTTCACGGTATGTGACTTTATCAGATAACGGTTCAATTTCTTTTAATAAGGCTTGGATATCAGCAGAATGTTTGCTGTCGTCTAATGTTGCAACTAACTCAACTGGCTGGGTTAATCGTTCTAGGTAAGCTTTCAGTTGAGCTTTTAAATTATTATCTAACATTTTTGCACCCTCAATAAAATCGGGTGCCGAAACACCCGATAAATAACTACGTTAGTAGCTTCTTTAGTGGCTTGATTCTTATTTAGAATTTTTTAGATTTTGCCAACTAAATCCAGTGATGGAGCTAAAGTTGCATCACCTTCTTTCCATTTTGCTGGGCAAACTTCACCTGGGTGGCTAGCAACATATTGAGCCGCTTTTACTTTACGTAACAGGTCAGCTGCATCACGGCCAATACCTTCAGCAGTAATTTCGATTGCTTGGATGATACCTTGTGGGTCAACAACGAAAGTACCACGATCTGCCAGACCTTCCGCTTCACGCATATTTTCAAAGTTACGAGTTAATGCGCCAGTTGGGTCACCGATCATGCCATATTTGATTTTACCGATAGTTTCTGAGCTGCTATGCCATGCTTTATGAGTAAAATGAGTGTCAGTAGAAACAGAGTAAATTTCTACACCCATTTTTTGGAATTCTTCATAATGATCAGCTAAGTCACCTAATTCTGTTGGACAAACAAAGGTAAAGTCAGCTGGATAGAAGAAGAAAATGCTCCATTTGCCTTCTACGTCCTTTTCAGTCACTTCTACGAATTGACCGTCTTTAAATGCCATGTTTTTGAATGGTTTGATTGGGGTATTAATTAAAGACATTGTATTTCCTCCTGTTTGGTATGAATCTAATGTACCTATTCCAATTGAGAATATCTAATACATTCCTACTATCATATCAATAGGTTTTACCTAATGAGTTTAATAAATTGATAGAGATAGATTAACGAAATGTAGCGACTAACGCAAATGACTAAAAAAAATACAAAAAAACACGATTTAATGACAAAACAAGCTAATTATTGCTATTTTTAGCAGTAAAAATATAAAATTAACTCTATAAAAAGTAACAATTATTTTTTCAATTTAGCGCTTTTTATCACATATATATAGATCAAATCTCTTTGGCGGTTTTTAAAATAGTATAAGTGCATTTAAAAGCGGCCTGCTGGATCCGATAAATATCTTGTTTATCGGTGGTAGATTGCACAACTGCATCACCGGCTTGAAAACGTTGTAGCTCTCCCCAAGGCGCTTCCATTGCAAACTCAGCGGTTTGTTTTGGAACAATAAAATAATTCATTTCAATCCCTTTAGGGATAAAAACTTGATAGCCTTGCCTTATCGGTGTGATGCTTTTCGCTTTGTCTGCATCAGCCAGATTATAGCGCTGAGCAAATTTATCTTTTCTGACCAGAATTTCTTCATTACCTGTTGCTGGACAAATATTTTGTACAACCCAATCACCCGCTTTGGCTGGCTCCGAAATAGTTTCAACCCCTTCACCTTTTATGTAAGTGGTGATCACTTCCCCTTCTTTTGCAGGTCTGGCTAAAACGGGTTTGGTTTTGATAGCCACACCAGTGATGGCCATTTTCTCCGCTTGAGCAAAATAAGAAATGCGATCTTTTTGAGGTAAATGAGTGAGTGGTTCAGCCACAGAAAATCTAGGTAGCAAGGCAGAGGCGAGAAATAATATTGCTATGCTATTTTTATAATGTTTGTAAGGCATATAGGTACTGTCTATCTTATCTGTCATCTTATTTATCTATCTATCATCTTATTCATATAGATGCATGGGTAGCATTTTGGTTTTACCATATATCAATGGTATCTCGAATATTATGACAAATTAAAAAATAACAGTATCAATAAAATCAGCAAGTAATGAACTAAGAATAAAAAAGCGAGGAGTCTCACAACTTATAATAAAAAACTAATAAAAAACCACCGAAATAGTTATAAAGTGCCTCATTAGTAGTGAGAACTATTTGAAAAAACAGTGCGTTGAAAAAAATAATGACATGATAAAAGAAATATGCGAGGCAGCATGCTCAAAACGACAGAAGCTATAGCATATGGATAGCCTCTGTCTAGCATTATCATAGTCTACCTGTTTTTCGTAACGCTCGTCGAAAATAGGATACTGGCATTTTAGGACAAATTTGCTCTTTGACGGCTGGATTATTTTCTAGCTCTTCTTTTTCAATATCATTATTTTTGCTTCTGTTCCGTAATGGTGTTTCTGTTTTATTCATCTTCCCTTACCTCAGAGATCAATGCCTCATTAATGGCTTCTATTTTTTCGACTGCTTCATTAAGTATAAAAGCAATGCGTTGCGCTTTTTCTACAGAAAGTTGTTTCAATACTAACTTATGACGTAATACCGCTTTTAATTTTCCTACCGCAAATTCGATTTCCTCAGAAACTCCCCCTGCGTTTTGTGATAAATCACGTGCATAAGCCAGTTTATTTTGAATATTTTTTTCTGTTTCTTGGTTTTCTGCTAAAAATGCTGAACCTTCTGGCGTAATACTATAATTTTTACGGCCTTTTTCAGCGATATTAGCAACAACTAAATCTTGCTCTTCTAATAGTGTCAGTGTTGGATATATAACCCCTGGACTTGGTACATATAGTCCTGAAGATGCTTCGTCTATTCCTCGAATAATTTCATACCCATGGCTAGGTTTTGCCGCGATCATACTCAACAAAAGGACACGTAAATCACCATGGTCAAACATACGTTTTAATTGACGACCTTGGCCTCTTCCTTTTCCTTTACTAGCACCACAACCTCGGCCATGTCGTTTACCATGCTCTTGCTGTTTTTCACCGTGACAACAGCCATGTTCGGCATGATCATTATGCTCATGACTTTGCTCACCCTGTTGGCAACATTTGCCATGACCTTCTTGGTGATGGCCTCTTTCACCATGACAACAATGTTCATTATTGCCATTATGGTGTTGTCCTCTGTGTTTACCTTTACCACCACAACGTCCGATGCCATGACCACCATTATCGGTGTGTTGTTGATAAAGCGAATGTAACGCTTGGATCATCATAATATTCCCTCATTTTTTAGATATATCGAAATCATTGATGACCAATATAATCCGATATATCTAAATGATCAAGTTTTAGATATATCTATTTACTTTTATCTATCATAAGGAATAGTAACAATATGATTTATCTATAGTTACATTCTATCATTCACGCCTAATTATGAATGATTCTCATTCTCGAGCTTGATTTTATGTGCTATTTATAACGAAAATAAGGAGCTAGACAAACGAAACAAGCAAAGGAAGGAGTAACTTTAGTGACAGCGTCACTTTTATAAGGGTAAACTAAAAAAGTTAGCAACCTTTTCCTTGCTAACTTTTACTATGTTAAATAATAAATAGAACAAAATAGCTATTTTAATGCAGATAGGACAACTTTTTTAATATAGTCGCACCCTGCTTTAATATGCTCTTCACTCCATTTGTCAGTGTTTTTTATCGTTAATTGTAAAAGACTTAAGTGGTTAACTTGCTTCCATTCATCTTTGCCTAAATGACATTGTTGACAAAACTGAGCAGGTATATCATCGCTATTACGAGCACACAGCACTAATAGGTTGAGATCTTGCTTATATTGGCTCTTTATTTCTAAATTTTTATAAATAGCATTATTTAGCTGATTTTGTATTTTTAAACATTGGTTGCCTTTAATTGCAATGGCAAAAGTGAGTTTATTAAAATCTGAAACTGGCAAAATATGAATAGCATAAGAGATACCCGATTTTTCAAATTCGTTCTCTTGTTTTAATTGTTGTTCCAGTTTTACTCTAGCTTCCCATTGATTTTGAGCGCATTGCCCATACCCAAAATGATTAAAAGCATATAGCTGATGGATCCCCCACATTGATGCAACCGCAGGTGCTGATTGGATCCCATCAATTTCATCGGGAATATTCCCCTCTTCTGGGCACAGTTTTGGCGGGTTAGCGAGAAAACGGCTTAATCGAGCATCTTTTATACAAACAATCCCCGTAGGATAAGGAGAAAATCCCGCTTGAAATGGCTCAAAAGAAACAGAATCAGCTCTTGATAGCTGAGTAAAACTATCATAAATATCCGAGGTTAACTCAAGTAAAGGTGCTTCTTGCTTAAGTTTATCGCACAATATGTTATAAGGGATGATGCTATTATTTTCGTCAAGAAAAAGGCTTTTCATATAGCCTAATTGGGATGCATCAATGTGAATATAGAATGAGTTGTTATGTTGTTTTTCACACTCTTCACGTAATTCGAAAAGAGGCTTAAGTTTGTCAATGCTACCGTATGTCGATGAGCCTAACACGCCAATAATACCGAGTATCGGCTCTCCCTGTTCTATTAAGCGAAGCACAATATGACGCGTTTTAGCTATATCTGTTTTAAACTCTTCATCTATTGGTAAGGCAATGAGATTATCATAACCTAACCCCAAGATATCCATCGCCTTCTTCCAAAATTCGAAGCGGTATATCGGTACTAGTAATTTACCTAAATGCATCGTTCTTGTCATGCCTGTACCACGACAAGTTAAATGGCTGACATCATCAAAAATATCTCGCTCATATAGCTGTTCACTGATGGATAAAATATCAGTGATAGACATATTAAATAACTCAAATGCTTTTTTATCTGCAACCAGATCTCTTGATTTTGGATGACGTGCAATCGCCATCGGCAGTGTTTTTAAATTTCTCAAAGCCCACAAAATTTCATAACAAGCAAAAACATGACTGGTGGTAATATGTCCAAATGCTTTATCTGGCTCAAAACCGATTAGTTTACACAAATCATGAGTTATTTTTTGCTCTTGCTGTTTTTGTATGGGTGAATGTTTGTTAAAAACATTATCAGCATTATAGGCCAGTGCAGAAAGGTAGCCTAATTTCGCCAATCGCATGACGGGAGAGTTGTAATGTGAGAAATAAGGCTCAATCTCAGGTTTATTATTCATTAGCTGCTGGTTTAAATTATTTAAAATATCACCATAAGATCCCTTCACAGCTTTATTTTCAATAGTATTGCTTTTTATTTTGTTCTCTAATCTCTCATTAGTATTTATCTGTGAGTTATTTGGACTAGAATAAAAGGACTCACTATCCATCAACATCTTTACCATCTCTCGATGATAACATGTTAGGGTATCCACGGTTCGGGTATCAAACACACGCTCTGCAGCACTCAGACAGGTTTCTTTGTGATTTGCCATCATCGCACCTATATATAAATTTTTGTTATCAATTTTAATCAGAATTGAGTTTATTTTACGTAAATAATTAGTCTCTTTTTAAATGATATACTACATGATGAGTAAGAATCTTCTTTATTTTATTGATATCAGATAAGATTTTCCAAGTTCGTTCTAAAGTTTTTACTTTTTCATGATAAATGATTTAGTTTTATTAATTAGTTTATAAATTTCATTATCAATTTTGATTTATGCTATTTTTCAAAACTTATTATAATATTTTTACCATAGTCGATACTTAAATCTGTTTTATTTTAAATAAGTGATTTTTTATCTTAGATAAGATGGATTATTAAGTGAGGTTTATTTTTATAATGACGCAAAAAGCACAGGATCATATTAAAGCTTCTTAAATTTTTTATAGAGAATAAAAAAACACATAATATCTTTATTATGTGTTTTTTCAGAATAATCGTGATTGAGAATGAGAATGCTTTTATAACTTATAATAAATAAAATAAATTTATTTTCGCTCTACACAAGTGATTTATTCATATCAATCTCAAGCACTACTTTACCAATTAAGTCACCAGACTCCATTAATTGATGTGCTTTGGCAACTTCTTGTAAAGAAAAGACCGCATTAATAATAGGCTTAATTTGACCTTTGATAATCAACGGCCATACTTGTTGTTTTAATTCTTGTGCTATATGTGTTTTTTCTTCTGGCGTTCTAGAACGCATGGTAGAACCTGTATGAATTAATCGCTTAAGCATCAGTGGCATCATATTTAAGTTTTTAGGGGCCCCTTTCATCATGCCAACTTGGATCACTCTGCCAAATTTCGCCGCAACTTGATAATTTTTTTCCACATAATCGCCGCCGATAATATCAAGTATGACATCAACGCCTTTGCCTTGAGTTAATACAGGAATTTCTGTAGCAAAATCTTTCTCACGGTAATTAATAACATGATTAGCCCCTAATTTTTGGGCAACTTCGGCTTTTTCTTTTGAACCTACCGTTGTGTAAATTTCACAACCAAGATTGTGTGCTAACATAATCGCCATAGAGCCAATCCCAGAAGTGCCCCCATGGATCAAAACCGATTCCCCGGCTTTTAACTGACCGAGTTGAAATAGATTTGCCCAAACAGTAAATAAATTTTCAGGTAATGCTGCCGCTTCAATATCGGTTAATCCTTGCGACGGTAAAGCGATATCTTCATGGACTAAACAATATTCAGCATAACCGCCACCAGCAACTAAAGCACAAACACGATCACCTATTGCCCATTTTGTACAATGTTCACCTAATTTCACCACTTCGCCAGCAATCTCTAATCCTAATATAGGAGATGCATCGGCTGGCGGTGGATAACTACCTTGACGTTGAAAAATATCAGGGCGATTAACACCCGCTGCATTAACTTTTACCAACATATAATGAGGGGGCAATGACGGTAATGGGCTATTTTCTAATTGCAGTTTATCAACGCCACCGGGTTCAGTAATAACCACTTGCGTCATAAAAGCAGGTAAGTCATTATTTTTTATCATGATGTCACCTTACTTAGAAATGAATGAGATCTTTATCAACAATCACTATCGCATAAAAATAGTCATTTTATTTAAGTAATGATGTTATTGAGATAAATTTATTTTTGCATAGAACAAATTATAAACACTGTTATAGCCATCCCTGTTTTTGATGCTGAGTACAAATCGGACATAAGGTGGCATTAGGCTCCCAAGCCAAAAAAGCAAGGCGGCATTTATCACATTGCGCATCATAATAATGGTAGTGTGTCGGTGTGCTATTTTTAGCAATTTGTTCTACGACTTTTATTGATTTTGGAAAACAGACAACTTGGCAGTTCATACAACCGGTACAACGTTTTTCATCAATGATAAAGCGATTATCTTCGATTGTGATTGCACCTTCATCACACACCTTGGCACATGCAGAACAAAGAATACAACTTTCTTTATCTAATTGAATATGGAACCAGCTATCTTGCGGATAAAGCTGTTTCCTTGCATTTAATCCTGTTTTTACGTGACCTTTATTAAGTGGCTTTTCATCTAATTTTTGTCGAAATAGCATAAAGCGACGACCACTATCGACCGGTTCAGGCTCCACTAAAACTAATTGCCAAATAGGCTCTTGTAAGGTTTTTAATTGCAAATTAAGTTGTGCGAGTATCGGCAGCCACTTATCAACCAAGGGTTCCGCTATTTTCATACCGCGTATTTGATATTGTCGATGCCAAACCAAAAGCTCTTCAATACTGGCCAGTGGTTCATCATGATTAATGACTAATAGATTATCTTGAAAGCTACGTTCATGGGGGGAGATATTTTCTATAGCATCAACAGGACAAGTAAATAGACAATTACCGCATTGGAAACAACGCTCATTATCTATTTCAACGTTCAAAAGACTAAAAGTGATAGCGTCCACAGGACAGACTTTTGAACAGCTATCACAAAGGCTTTGTTTGAGGCGTTTCCTAACACATTTATCATTAATGATAGGTTCAGGAGGAAGATCTACCCTAATAAAACGCCTCATACTTCATGACTCCATTACTATTACTTAACAATAAAAAATGCAAATCGGTTAAGTATTTCAGCAATTAACAGGACAATACCGCTACCCCAAATTAGAGATAACCCAGAAGTAAATACAGCTATACGATATTTATACAGGCTATATCCCATCATTAATATACTGATAATAGACAATATCCATGCAGATATTCTTAATCCGAAAGTCTCATTATACGCAATTATAGGGGTATGAGGAAAAGTAATTGCATCATTGGTTAATTGTATTTCTGACATCCATGATAAATAAAGTGGTTGCTCTGCCATACGGATAGTCACGGCAAGAAAAATACCAACTAAAGCACTTAATACTATTTTTTTAGTAAGTTCGCCATCAGCAAAGGCTTTAACCCTTATTGAAGTGATTAATAACGTGATCACCGCTCCCGCAGAAAAAACAGAGCCGATAAACATAAAATAGGTATTAACATGCATCCAAGTTATCATCGATGTGCTGTAATAAAGTGAAGCCATACAGAAAATATCCACTAACCCCAGTAAACCGATAATGGCTAAGAGGGTTTTATTCATATGACCTTTTATTAGTACTAGCAAGGTATATAAACATAGTGCGCCCAGGTAAAGAGCAGCAAAGATAATCTCACGGCTTAGCCATGATGATGATATATGGCGTAAGGCATGAAACGCATTCCACGGATATCCCATATGCAGTGTTGAGGCTAATAATCCTAAGCATCCCAATATAGCACTTGTCAGTAATACGGGGCGCAAAGTGCGTGTTGCTCGTTGATTACCTATTTCTTTTTCTAACCAAC
Source organism: Proteus sp. G4380 (assembly GCF_963885725.1). Taxonomy (NCBI): domain Bacteria; kingdom Pseudomonadati; phylum Pseudomonadota; class Gammaproteobacteria; order Enterobacterales; family Morganellaceae; genus Proteus; species Proteus sp. G4380. The sequence continues at coordinate 12,721 of NZ_CAWPAV010000156.1, read as the reverse complement.
AAAAATAGAGGGCAGTAAAAATAGTAACACCAACAGAACTTTGTACTAACAAAGTAAAGGTAACTAATGGCCATTCACTCATGCTTGGTTCCCTCCTTTTTTAATTGCACCAGTATGTGGTTTAATGACCAAATTAGGGTGAGTGATTGTAAAATCAGGTAACCCTTGAACTTGGCTTAAATGACCATATTTAGCGCGTAGATCTTTAATTTTTCCAAACTTAATCGCATTTAATGGACATGTATCAACACAAATAGGATTTTTACCTTCTGCTAATAAATCTACGCAGAAATCACATTTCGACATTTGTCCTGTTTCAGTATTCATTTGTGGTGCACCATAAGGACATGACCATGAGCAATAACCACACCCAACACATTTGCTGGTATCAACACGGACAATGCCATCTCCGGGGCGTTTATGCATTGCTGTTGTTGGGCAGTTTTTTACACATATAGGATCGTCACAGTGATTACATGAAATCGTTAATGTGTATGCAAAGACATTATTTTCAAATGCACCTTGCCCATTAGGTGCAAATCCCCCGCCCTGTATTTCATAAATACGGCGAAAACGGCGCCCAACCTCTAAATTATTTTTATCTTTACATGCAACTTGGCATGCTTTACAACCTGAGCAACGAGAAGAATCAATAAAAAAACCAAGCTGTTCATCGCTAACAGGCGCATATTGTTTGAATTCACTCATGCTTTGGTTACCTCAACTAAAACGGTTAAATGTGAATTACCATGGGCTAATGGTGTCATACGTGTTGATGTCAAAACGTTAGGACACCCACCATGATCAACACCGTCTTTATCAGGAGACCACCAAGCCCCCGCCTGTAAACCAACCACACCAGGAATAATTCGCTCGGTAACTAAAGCGGGTATTTGGGTGATCCCTCTGTCGTTATAGATACGCACCATATCGCCATTTTTGATGCCTCTATTTTGTGCATCAATAGGGTTTATCCACATTTCTTGGCGTTGTACTTCTTGTAACCAAGGGTTAGCATATTGCGTTGAATTGGTTCTATTTTTTCCTTTCCAAGTTAACATTTGTAGTGGATATTTCTCGGTCAATTTATCTTCTGGACCTTCAATTGCAGGAACATAATGAGATAATGCAGGAATATCGACATTATTCATGTCATAGAGACGTTTAGAGAAAATTTCAATTTTTCCTGATGGAGTTGGGAAAGGATGATTTTCTGGATCACGAATATTTTCTTCAAATGCAACAAAAGGTGCATCTTTGAAAAGATAGCGGCGAGTCTTGAGTAATTCATCAAAAGTTGGGAAATCAGGTCTATCTTTAAAGCGTTCTTTGTTAGTATTAACGAGATAAGCTATCCACTCTTTTTCTGTTCGTCCTTCGGTAAAAGCCTCTTTGACTCCCATTTTCTCAGCAACATCGCTGATCCATTCATAATCAGAACGTCTTTCAAAAGCAGGTTCAACGACTTTTTCTGACAGTAAGAAATAGTTGCCCGTTCCCCAAGTATTACCGATATTCCAACACTCTAAAAAGCTCGTTTCTGGTAAAACTAAGTCTGCGTATTTGGCTGACGGAGACATATATAGATCACTAACAACGATAAACTCTACTTTAGATTCATCTTCAAGTAACTTAGCTGCCGCATTAACATCAGGGTTTTGATTGACAAGATAGTTACCCGCTAAAGAAAAGATCATTTTGATATTACTATCAAGTTTATCGACGCCAATAAGACCATCTTCTGGCGTCACTTTACTCGCGTCCTCAACAGCTTGCATCCAATTCATAATGGATATTTGTGCAGTTACCGGATTTTTGCCAATATTGGGACCACGAATAGATTGACGGTTACCAATTCCGCCATATCCAGCCGCCCAAGCCCCTTTTTTACCCACATTCCCAGTAATTGCTGCTAATAACGTTGAACCACGGGCGGTACGTTCACCACAAATATGACGTTGTGGCCCCCAACCTTGAATTAAGGCCGCGGGTTTTGTCATCGCATATTCACGTGCTAATTGACGGATAGTATTGGCTGGGACTCGTGTGATTTTTGTCGCCCATTCAGGGGTTTTCGCTATACCGTCTTTTTTCCCTAACAAATAAGCCATTAATGATTCGTTAGCTGGTACCCCTTCTGGCATATGATCTTCATCAAAACCTACCACATATTTATCGATAAACGCTTTATCATGTAAATTTTCGGTCACAATGACATACATCATTGCATCCATCAGTGCATTATCTGTGGTAGGAAGTAATGGGATCCATTGATCAGCTAAAGATTGAGCTGTATCTGAATAACGAGGATCGACAACAATAAATTTGGTCCCATTATTTTTCATTTTTTGAAAATAGTGATTGGTGTGACCAAAAATGGTTTCGTTGGGATTATGTCCCCACAAAATAACTAAAGGCGTATCCGCTAAAGTATCAAGAGAACTTCCTGTTTTAGATACGCCATAAGTATAAGGTGTTACTTTAGCGGTATTCCCTAAGCTCACTGAATGATAATAAGGAAGATATCCTCCTGTGAGATTAAAGAGTTTTTTCATCATAGTATCACCAGAGAAGATCCCCCCAGTGACGGCGGTATTTACCGTAAGAAAACGGCTTGCTGCACCATGCTGTTGAGTTAATCGTGTTACATTATCAGCAATTAAAGAGGTTGCTTCATCCCAAGAGATACGCTCAAATTTGCCTTCACCGCGCTTACCCACACGTTTCATGGGATATTTAAGTCTATCCGCATGATAAGTGAATTTACGATAACCTCTACCTCTTACGCAGGCCCTCATTATCGGCATTTGTTCATCTAAATCAGCATCTGGTCTTGTGGTAATACGGGTAACAATCCCCTCTTTAACATGAGCTCGGATATCACATTTACCACCACAGTCAAAGGTGCTACATGTTGCGACGACAGTAGCAGGTTTCTCATCAATGTTGGCAATAGGTAGGCTTTTATCAAGATTGGCCTGTGCATTTTGTGCGAAAAAAGGCATACTCACTAATGCTGCACTGGCTTGTACAAAATGACGACGCGTTAATGGCATCCCCTCTTGATTAGCAAGCCTTTTTTCTTGTTTTTTTATAGACATATCATTCTCACATAACTATTTTTATTAATGAAAATGATAAAAGATAGTGGATAACCCTTATTGATACATATCAATACCACTTAATAGGTAAGCGAATGTTTCAAAACTCCATTCGTCTTTGTATGGGATCTGCCATTTTATAAGGAAAAGCTAATTCAAGTTAGCATTAAGTTGTATCAAAAATACATTTAGCTAACTTTACTTAGGAAGTGTTAACAGATGATTAATTTCTGTTGGCAAAACGAAAAGTTAAGAAAATAAAGTGAATAAGATGTTAATCCTTGAATAAAATTTCTTGAGTTCCCTCCTAATTTTTAGTTTTACCAAAGATAATTTAGCAAATACCCTATGACTTCCTTAAAAAATCGAATAATATACCAATCGTGTATAGGGTTAGCGCAAATTATTCTAAATAAGTCACCAAACAAAACACGGGCTTAATCAATCTATATCGTTTTTTACATTCAGAATTATTTCTATGCGTACCATTATTCCCCTTACCAATTACAGCAATGTGTGTTAAAATTGACACATATCAATATTTTTATTTGTAATGAGCAAGCTTATGATCCCAGAAAAACGCGTCGTTCGCCGAATCCAATCTGGCGGTTGTGCAATCCATTGTCAAGATTGCAGTATTAGCCAGCTCTGCATCCCGTTTACTTTAAACGAGCATGAGCTTGATCAACTGGATAATATTATCGAGCGTAAAAAACCTATCCAGAAAGGTCAAACCTTGTTTAAAGCCGGTGATGAGCTGAAGTCACTTTATGCCATTCGTTCAGGAACTATTAAAAGTTATACGATCACTGAAGAAGGCGACGAACAGATCACAGGTTTTCATCTTGCAGGTGACTTGGTTGGATTTGATGCCATTATCAACACCGAACACCCAAGCTTTGCACAAGCTCTTGAAACATCAATGGTTTGTGAAATACCATTTGAAACACTAGATGATTTATCAGGCAAAATGCCTAATTTACGTCAACAAATGATGCGTCTAATGAGTGGCGAAATCAAAGGTGACCAAGAGATGATCTTACTGCTATCAAAGAAAAATGCAGAAGAACGTTTAGCCGCCTTTATTTATAACCTCTCTCGCCGCTTTGCGCAGCGCGGTTTTTCACCTCGTGAGTTCCGTTTAACCATGACTCGTGGTGATATTGGTAATTACTTAGGCCTGACAGTAGAAACCATTAGCCGACTATTAGGTCGTTTCCAGAAAAGTGGTATGTTAAGTGTAAAAGGTAAATACATCACTATTGAAGATAGTGAAATGTTAAGTGAACTCGCAGGCAAACTGCCTTCCTCAACAGAAGCTTAATCTTTTACATTACATCACCTATTTTTATAACGGGGCACACAAATTTGTGTCCCGTTTTCTATTTTGTGCTATTGCATTTTAGCTTCTTGGGTTATCTTTAAAAATGTAGATGGATAAATCCAGCCCTAAAGAGGATATAGCAATGGAAAAATATCAAAACCTTCTCGTTGTCATTGATCCTAACCAAGATGACCAACCAGCACTACGTCGTGCTGTTTATATCGTTCAGCGTAATGGTGGGCGGATAAAAGCTTTTCTACCTGTTTATGATCTCTCATATGACATGACCACCCTTTTATCTCCCGATGAACGTAATGCGATGCGCAAAGGCGTGATTAATCAAAAAACCGCTTGGATAAAACAGCAAGCTCGCTATTATCTTGAAGCCGGCATTCAAATCGACATAAAAGTGATTTGGCATAACCGACCGTATGAAGCCATTATTGAAGAAGTGATCACCGATAAGCATGACTTACTGATTAAAATGGCTCATCAACATGATAAGTTAGGCTCCTTAATTTTTACTCCCCTAGATTGGCAATTGTTAAGAAAATGCCCTGCTCCTGTATGGATGGTAAAAGATAAAGAGTGGCCAGAATACGGCACTATTGTTGTCGCCGCTAATCTGTCCAATGAAGAGTCATATCATGATGCATTAAATTTAAAGTTAATTGAATTAACTAACGATTTATCTCACCGTATACAAAAAGATCCCGACGTTCATTTACTCAGTGCCTACCCTGTTGCACCCATTAATATTGCAATTGAGTTACCTGACTTTGATCCTAATCTTTATAACAATGCCTTGCGTGGACAACACCTTATAGCAATGAAAGAGCTTCGCCAGAAATTCTCTATTCCTGAGGAAAAAACACATGTCAAAGAAGGATTGCCTGAGCAAGTTATCCCTCAAGTATGCGAAGAGCTAAACGCGGGTATTGTCGTATTAGGTATTTTAGGGAGAACCGGACTTTCTGCCGCTTTCTTAGGCAATACAGCAGAACAGCTGATCGACCATATAAAATGTGATTTACTCGCTATCAAACCTGATGGCTTTACCTGTCCTATCACTGTCGATTCAGATAACGAATAACGCTTTTAATACTGTATAGCAAAACGCCCGCTATCGCTTAAATAGTCGGGCGTTTTTTATTAAAGATTATTAGCTAAACAGATCACAAGGCTTTTAAAATCGCATCGACACTGGCTTTAGCATCACCAAATAACATTTGGGTATTTTCTTTAAAGAATAATGGATTTTGTACCCCCGCATAGCCGGTATTCATAGAGCGTTTAAACACGATCACGTTTTGAGCTTTCCATACCTCTAATACCGGCATACCTGCTATTGGACTATTAGGATCGTCTTGTGCGGCTGGGTTAACAGTATCATTTGCACCAATAACTAAAACGGTATCTGTATCAGCAAAATCATCATTGATTTCATCCATTTCTAAGACAATATCGTAAGGTACTTTCGCTTCTGCTAACAATACATTCATATGCCCCGGTAGACGACCCGCAACTGGATGAATACCAAAGCGTACTTTTATACCACGCTGACGAAGCTTTTCTGTTATATCATGTACTGGGTATTGTGCTTGTGCCACTGCTAAGCCATAACCCGGCGTAATAATCACTGAACTTGAGTTTTTCAATAGTTCAGCAACTTCTTCTGCGGTTGTTTCACGATATTCCCCCATCTCTCCTTCGTCACTGGAGCTGCTACCATCTGTACCAAAACCACCGGCAATAACGTTAATAAATGAGCGGTTCATTGCTTTACACATGATATAAGAAAGAATAGCGCCCGATGAACCCACTAATGCCCCGGTTACAATTAACAAATCGTTGCTTAACATAAAACCAGCGGCGGCGGCGGCCCACCCCGAATAAGAGTTCAACATTGACACAACAACAGGCATATCCGCACCACCAATGGAGGCAACTAAATGCCAACCAAATGCTAATGCAATGACAGTCATCACAATCATTAAAAAGACTTGTAAACCAACACTGTCAGTTTTGACAAACCAGATCATTAATAAAAATGAAATAACTAAAGCCGCTAAATTAAGTTTATGGCGATTAGGCAACATCATAGGTTTGGATGACATTTTGCCACTTAGCTTGCCATAAGCGACAATGGAGCCGGTAAAAGTAACCGCACCGATAAAGATACCTAAAAAGACTTCTGTGAGATGAATGTTGGCCATTACAGGATCAATGGCAGGATTGTGATCTAGATAACTATTAAAACCAACCAGAACCGCGGCTAAACCTACAAAACTATGCAAAATAGCCACTAACTCTGGCATTTGCGTCATTTCAACTTTTTTGGCTAAACGGATACCAATAACGGCACCAATAACCATAGCAACAATGATCCAACCTACATTATCAGCATAAGGCCCAAAGATAGTCGCAAATAACGCGATAGCCATCCCTGCAATACCAAAGTAATTCCCCTGTTTTGAGGTTTCATGTTTGGATAACCCTGCAAGGCTAAAAATAAATAATATTGCGGCGACAATATATGCCGCTGTAACAACACCGCTGGACATAATTGTCTCCCTTATCCTTTACGGAACATTTTCAACATACGTTGAGTGACGGTAAATCCACCAAAAATATTAATACTGGCAATTAAAATAGCGATAAATGAGAAAAAGCTTACCCAACCACCACTACCGATTTGTAGTAATGCACCAACGACAATGATACCTGAAATGGCATTTGTCACTGACATTAATGGGGTGTGCAATGAATGGCTGACATTCCAAACAACGTAATAACCAACAACACAAGAAAGTGCGAAGACAGTAAAGTGTGATAAGAACTCTTTTGGCGCAACATTAGCCAACCATGCGAACAGTAAAAAGGCAATAGCCAATAAACCATATTTTTTCCACGGGGAAATAGGTTTTGCAACGGGTTTTTCTTGGGGTTTTGCAGCAGGAGCTACTTTAGGTTGCGCTGAAACTTGAATAGGAGGCGCCGGCCATGTCACTTCCCCCGCTTTAATAACGGTAACACCACGAATAACCACATCATCAAAATCAATATTGATATTACCATCTTTTTCTTTACAGAGTAATTTCAATAGGTTAACTAAGTTAGTACCATAAAGTTGAGATGATTGAGCCGGTAACCGGGCAGCTAAATCAGTATAACCAATAATTTTTACACCATGTTCAGTGGTAAAAATCTCACCAGGAACGGTATATTCACAGTTACCACCATTTTGGGCTGCCAAATCGACCACCACACTGCCTGGTTTCATTGAATCAACCATCTTTTTAGTGATTAAACGTGGTGCAGGTTTTCCTGGAATTAGTGCTGTTGTAATAATGATATCAACATCTTTGGCTTGCTCTGCAAATAATGCCATTTCTGCATCAATAAATGCTTTTGACATCACTTTAGCATAGCCATCACCACTCCCCGCTTCTTCTTTAAAATCAAGCTCTAGGAACTCAGCGCCCATACTTTGCACTTGCTCTTTGACTTCAGGTCGAGTGTCAAATGCACGAACAACAGCGCCTAAACTACCTGCGGCCCCAATAGCGGCAAGCCCAGCGACACCCGCACCAATCACCATCACTTTGGCTGGTGGTACTTTACCTGCAGCGGTAATTTGCCCAGTAAAGAAACGGCCAAATTCATGAGCGGCTTCAACTACGGCACGATAGCCGGCAATGTTCGCCATTGAACTTAATGCATCTAAAGATTGTGCACGGGAGATACGCGGTACACTATCCATAGCCATTACATTAATCTCTTTTTCAGCTAATTTTTCTAGCAATGGTGCATTTTGTGCGGGCCAGATAAAACTAATTAAAGTCGAGCCTTTTTTGAGTAAAGCAATTTCATCTTCTAGGGGGGCATTAACTTTTAAGATAATGTCGGATTGCCAAATATTTTGACAATCTAAGATCTCAGCCCCTGCTTGTTGATAAGCGTCATTATCGAAACTAGAAGCAATGCCAGCTTCATTTTCTATCGCGACTGTAAATCCTAATTTCAAGAGTTGTGTGACTGTAGCAGGTGTTGCTGCAACTCTTGTTTCGTTAGAAAGTCGCTCTTTGGGTATACCAATTCGCATAATTTTCCCTTCTTATCCATCCGAAAACTGTTAAAATTTCATGGCTAATTTCATTAATATGCAAAAAAATTGTTAAGCATTATCATTCACATGCCATTTATTGGGGTACTAATAACCTACTGAAAATAAAACCAATAATCTAGATCTGTGTAAAGCTAAAATTGAACTTAATGCGATCATTTTAGTCGAAAAGGCATATTAATGAATTATTCACTATATTTAAGTAAATATCTGGTAACATATACTGGTCATTTGACCCAGTGGCTATTCACTAAATAAAATAATGCGACAAACGCTATTATTACATGTAATAATTGCACTCTATGTGATAGATCACTATGTTCAGCACATGACCAATATTAATTGCGCAAGGCGGAAGGATTTTGTATGAAGCTGAAAACCTCAGTCATCGCAGCAGCGGTGTTATCTTTAACTAATATTACTGTTGCGCAGGCTGCACAGGAACTGTCTCCAGAACAAGCGGCAGAGCTAAAACCATTTGAAAGAATTACAGTCATCGGTCGTTTTAATGCGATTTATGAAGCAGCTGACGCAGTATCTCGTCGTGCTGATAAAATCGGTGCTGATAGTTTTTACATTCAAGGTCTAGATGATATCAGTGATAGTGGTAACATGAGTGTGACTGCCGATCTGTATCGAAAAGATGCACCAAAAGCAACTGAAGAAGAATACCGCGTATTTCATGGTGTAAAAGAATTACCAAAACCTGAAGCTATTTTGCTACAGCCTTTTGATACCGTTACTATTCATGGTTACTATCCAACAACACCTGATATTAATAACGAAATCGGGAAAGAAGCAGCAAAAAAAGGTGCAGCATCATTCTTTATTGTCCGTAATATCTCGGTAAATGATGGTGGTAACCAAGAAGTTACTGCTTATATCTATAAAAAAGATGCCCCTAAAAGAGCCATACAGTCTTCAGAAGCCGTGGTTCCTTATGACTCTGATGCGGGTCGAGCGCTTATTGCCGAAGGTGGAAGTGCAGCCAATAAAGTTGAAAAACCAGGACTTGCGTCAAATAGTGACTTTGATAGAAATGTAGGTGTATTTGCTGAAACACAATCATCAGGTAAAAGCGGACGTTACACTGTCACCTTACCTGATGGCACTGAAATTCAAGAGGTTAATAAAGCAGCGGCTGCATTAATGGAACCTTTTGATACCATTACTTTCAGTGGTTATTTTGTGAACTCACCGGAAGTTTCTTATCAAGTTGCTAAACGTGCCGCAGAGAAAGGTGCAAAATACTACCATATTACTCGTGAATGGCAGAGTAATGGTGGTACGGTAACAATCACAGCGGATTTATTTAAATAATCTGTTGTTACTTTCTCTTTTAAAAACCTTGCTCTATGCAAGGTTTTTTTATACTTGTCCAAATAACCTCACTCAATTTCTTATCCTTATGCATAAAATTTATGATTTTATGCATAGACAACCAGGTCAACTCTCCGTAAAATCTCGCTGTTTTTTAGTGGTTTTATCTTTGTCTTAAATTAACAGATTCATATTTATGCTAATTATTAAACCAAAAACAAGAAAATACGCTATTTATTCACAATTTTAATCATGCAGGAACTTATCTTTGAATAAAAAACTTGGTTTAATGTCACTAACAGCGTTAGTGCTAAGCTCAATGGTTGGTGCAGGTGTATTCAGTTTGCCTCAGAATATGGCTGAGGTTGCAAGCCCTGCGGCACTGATTATCGGTTGGATAATAACAGGGGTTGGCATCCTTTTTCTCGCCCTATCATTGTTATTGCTTTCTCGCTTAAGACCTGATCTTGATGGCGGTATTTTTACCTATGCGAAAGAAGGATTTGGTGAATTTATTGGCTTTTGTTCTGCTTGGGGCTATTGGGTCTGTGCGGTAGTTGCCAATGTCTCTTATTTAGTCATCGTTTTCGCTGCTGTGAGTTTTTTTACCGACAGCCCTAATAATATTATTTTTGGTGATGGTAATACATGGCAGGCATTGTTGGGTGAATCAATCTTACTTTGGGTTGTGCACTTTTTAGTTCTACGAGGTGTGCAAACAGCCGCTAGTATCAATTTAATGGCCACGATGGCAAAATTAATACCATTGGGGTTATTTATTATTGTTGCCCTACTTGCCTTTAATATGGATATTTTTACCCTTGATTTCGAAGGGATAAAAATGGGCGTGCCCGTTTGGGAACAAGTAAAAAATACCATGTTAATTACTTTATGGGTATTTATTGGTATTGAAGGGGCCGTTGTCGTATCTGCAAGAGCAAAAAATAGAAGAGATGTTGGTTTAGCGACAATATTTGCGGTTGTGATCGCGCTGATTATTTATATTCTCGTTACCCTATTATCTCAAGGATTAGTTAGCCAACCAGAGCTTGCTATGATGAAAAACCCATCTATGGCACCTTTACTGGTTCAACTAATTGGAAATATAGGTGAGATAGTTATTGCCGCCGGCCTTATTCTATCGGTATGTGGCGCTTATTTAAGCTGGACAATTATGGCTGCTGAAGTCCCTTATATTGCCGCATTACACCACTCTTTTCCCAAACAACTGAGTAAACAAAATCACAATGATGCGCCTTCCTCTTCCTTGTGGTTTACTAATTTAGCTGTTCAATTATCACTAGTATTAATTTGGCTTACTGGTAGTAATTACAATACCCTACTGACCATCGCGTCAGAAATGATCCTCGTTCCTTATTTCCTGGTTGGTGCTTTCTTATTTAAAGTTGCCATAGAACGCAGTAGCCGAGGATTATTACTGATAGCAATACCTGCAAGCCTCTATGGTTTATGGTTACTTTATGCATCAGGTGTAATTAATTTATTACTTTCCGTCGTTCTCTATGCACCCGGTGTATTAATATTTTTATATTCACGAAAACAATATAAAGATAAACAGTCATTAAATACTAGTGAAAAAATACTACTGATGATGGTATTAATTGGCGCAATTCCTGCTTGTGGCTATTTAGTATTTAATTAAGATCTATATTCCCCCTTGAGAAAGAAGCAAGGGGGCATCTCTTTCCCTTCACTCCCTTTTTTTCTACCCAAGCTTCTCTTGTTCATTTCCTTAAGCTTTGTCATTAGAAATTGAATAACGCCATGTTTTGATTACTTAGCAAGTAAATATTATTGATGATGGTTAAGTGCATTATATTAGAAGGATAAATTGTATGTTGTAACTAATTATTTCCCTAATTGACTACAATTTACACATATAATTTTTATATAAAATTCATTTTTTATATGATGTTTTTTAAAAAACCAGTGAATAACACAATAAAATATATTATTTTTAGTTAATACAACCATAAGTAATATCATAGACAGACAAATAAACTGATTTTTCAACAAAAAGTAGATAAATACACTTTATTTACTTTTTGTTAGAAAACTATATTATCCACTCCGTCGCAACAAATAGGATAAACCTATTGCATTATCAAATTATTTATTAAAGGAAAAACGATGAAAATAAAAAATCATATCAGATTACTATCTGCATTATTAGTTATCTCTTCTAGCATGAATGTATTAGCAGATAATAGCAAAACAACAGAAAAGAAAAATAACAATATTATTAATTTTAGTGGAACAGTAATATCAACATCCTGCAATATAGATAGCCCTAGTTCTCCTATCACTTTGCCTACAATTAATAAATCGGAAATAGTCTTAGATAAAGATTGGGCCAATGCCAAAAGCAGTACAGGTAGTAATTTTGAAATTAAACTATTAGATTGTGGCAATAATAATGCAACATTAACATTTAACGGCACTGATTTAGCCGGTGAAAATAAAATTATGAAGAATAAAAGCATCACAAATAATAGTGCTAAAGGAGTAGGAATTTTCATTCGTAGTGATGAAGGTAATAAAAATATTATTCATTTAAATGGTAACCAAGCAATAACTAAGAGAATTGAAAATAAAACAGCAACTTATAAATTCCATGCCAATTACGCGAGTTATCTTCCAAATCCAACATCAGGAACTGTCAATACATCAGTAAATTTTACCGTTAAATATTCTTAATTAAAAAAACACAGGATTATTTTATTATGAAGTATAATGTTTATATTTTATTTATCATAATTCTGTGTTCTACTTTTTTTACACAAGCAAATGTAATTTATAGTGGAACACGGTTTATCTATAATGAAGACG